>JAGNOB010000133.1 GCA_017990305.1 Leucobacter sp. | reverse complement strand
CCCTAGCCCCGGCCAGGCCCCTCTCGCGCTCCCGCCCCGCCCAAGGCGCTGAAAGGCCATCACCTCAGCGAAGTAAGGCGCTGAAAGACCATCACTTCAGCGAAGTCATGCCTAATTTGCAGCAAAAGGCACGTCATCTCGCTGAGAGGAGGTCTTTTCAGCGCGTGGGGGCAGGAGCAGGAAGCAAGGGGGCAGGCCAGGAAGCAGGGGCAGGGCGAGGAAGCAGGGCAGGGGCAGGGCAGGAAGCAGGGGCAGGGCCAGGAAGCAGGGGCGGGACAGCACACAGAGAAACCGCCCACACCCGGCGCGGGTGTGGGCGGCTCTTGCCAGCGCTGCTGAGGCGCCTATGCGACGGTGTTGCGGAGGATTCCGATACCTTCCACCTCGACCTCAACGACGTCGCCAGCCTCAAGCAACCCCACACCGGCGGGCGTGCCCGTGAGGATCACGTCACCCGGCAGCAGCGTGAACGCCTGCGAGGCGTGCGCGACGATCCGTGCGAGTGAGAAAATGAGCTGCGACGTGCTGCCGTCCTGCCGAGTCTCACCGTTCACACGCGTAGTGACGCGCGCGTCGGCGAGGTCAGGGTCAGTCTCAATGACCGGCCCGAGTGGGCAGAACGTGTCGAAGCCCTTGCCCCGCGTCCACTGCCCGTCCTTGATCTGGATATCGCGTGCCGAGACGTCGTTCGCGCAGGTAAACCCGAAGACGTACTCGAGTGCCCGCTCCTCCGGCACGTTCTTCGCGATTGCGCCGATCACCATGGCGAGTTCACCCTCGTGTTCAACACGCTCGGAGACCTCGGGCCGAACAATGGTGCCGCCTGGTCCAATCACCGAGGTGTTTGGCTTGAGGAACAGCAGCGGCTCGGTTGGAGCGTCACCTCCGGTGACATTTTTCATCTCCTCGATGTGGTCGGCGTAGTTCTTGCCGACGCACACAATCTTCGAACGGGGAATGACGGGCGCGAGAAGGCGCACGTCTTCGAATCGGAAACGCTTACCCGTTGTGTCGAAGCCGGCGACGATTGGGTCGCCCATGAGCTCAACAATCTCGACCCCATTGCCGTCTTCGGCCTGGTCAAGGATGCCGAACGAGATCTCGCCGTCAGCCTCAAAACGTGCAATCTTCATCTGTGTATTCCTTATTACGCCGCAGCGCCCGCGACGGGCACCTGCGTCAACCAACCGTGGCGATCCTCACGGGTGCCGTACTGCATGCCCGTGAGCTCTTCGCGCAGCGACAGTGTGAACTCCCCCGGTGAGCGATCACCGAAGTCGATCGTGAAGTCGGGCGACTTGAGCTGGCCGATGGGAGTGATCACCGCTGCAGTACCGCACGCAAAGGCCTCAGTGATGCTGCCGTCTGCGACGCCCTCGCGCCACTCAGTGACCGTGACCGCTCGTTCTTCGACGGCGTAGCCGCGATCCTTGGCGAGCTGGATCAGGCTCTTCCGGGTGATGCCTGGCAGGATGTTGCCGTTAAGCGCGGGAGTAAGCAGCGTCTGATCGTTGCGCACAAGGAAGAGGTTCATGCCGCCAAGCTCGTCAATGACGTCTGGCGAGTTCGAATCGGTGAAGAGCACCTGCTGGCAACCATTCTCGGCAGCCACGTTCTGCGGCAGGAGCGATGCGGCATAGTTGCCGCCGCACTTCGCTGCTCCGGTGCCACCGTTGCCTGCGCGAGAGAAATCTTGCGACAGCCAGATCGAGACGGGCTTCACGCCGCCGGTGAAGTAGGGGCCGGCGGGGCTTGCGATGACCATGAAGCGGGCACGCTGGGCGGCCCGCACTCCGAGGAAGCTCTCGTCGGCAATCATGAAGGGGCGCAGGTAGAGCGACTGGTCTGCGCCGGCCGGCACCCAATCTGCGTCGATTGCGACAAGCCGGTTGACTGCCTCGACGAAGACGTCGACGGGCAGCTGTGGGAGTGCGATACGCTCGGCCGATTCGTTGAGCCGACGCGCATTTTCCTCAGGCCGGAACGTCACAATCGAGCCGTCTGCGGCACGGTACGCCTTGAGCCCCTCAAAGATCTCCTGGCCGTAGTGCAGAACCGAAGACGCAGGATCCATCTGGATCGGCCCGTACGGGAGCACCTGGGCGTCGTGCCAGCCCGCCTCGCGGGTCCAGATGATCGAGACCATGTGGTCAGTGAAGTGGTCGCCGAAGCCGGGATCCTGCAGCAGGGCCTCGCGGTCGGCCGCGGGGAGGCGATCCGCCTCGGTGGTAGTGAAGGTGAGGTCAGACATGACGCGCCTTTCTGGGAAAGAGAATCTGGGTGTGCGCCGGTGCGCACGAAGCATGGTTACGAACGCGCGGGAATCTGCGCGATGATTGCGTCGCCGACCTCGGCGGTGGCGCGAACTGCGGAACCGTGTGCGGCGCGGTCGGCGCGAACTGCGGCACGGAGACGGTCGGCTTCGGCCGCGAGCCCGAGGTGGTCGAGCATGAGCCCCGCAGAGAGGATTGCCGCTGTCGGGTCTGCCTTCTGCTGTCCAGCGATGTCGGGTGCTGAGCCATGCACCGGCTCGAACATGCTGGGGAATGATCCATCGGGGTTGATGTTCCCGGATGCTGCAAGACCGATACCGCCACCGATCGCGCCAGCGAGGTCGGTGAGGATGTCGCCGAAGAGGTTATCTGTGACGATCACGTCGAACTGTGCTGGGTTCTGCACCATGTGGATCGTTGCCGCATCGACGTGCATGTAGTCTACGGCGATATCGGGGTACTCCGCACGGACTGCCTCGACAACCCCCTGCCAGGTCTGGCCGGCGTGAACGAGCACGTTGGTCTTGTGAACCCAGGTGAGCTTCTTGCGGGGACGAGCCATCGCGGTCTCGAAGGCGTAGCGCACGACCCGCTCGACGCCGAACGCGGTGTTCACCGAGACCTCGGTCGCGACCTCGGCAGGCGTGCCCGGGCGCAGTCGCCCACCATTGCCAACGTAGGGGCCTTCGGTGCCCTCACGCACGACGACGAAGTCAACCGTGCCCGGGTTCGCGAGCGTTGACTCGACACCGGGAAATAGCACGCAGGGGCGCACATTCGCGTAGTGCTCGAAGTCGAAGCGGAGCTTGAGCAGCAGCCCACGCTCGATGTTGGCGAAGCGGAGCCGCTCGTCTCCGGGGACGCCCCCGACTGCACCAAAGAGGATCGCGTCGTGGCTCGCGATGGCGGCCTGCTCGATCTCAGGAAGTGTCTCGCCCGTCGCCAGGAAGCGCTCGGCTCCGAGCTGGAACTCAGTGCGCTCGACTACAACGTCTCCACCAGCTACGACCGCATCAATAACGCGATTCGCCTGCTCGATCACCTCCGGGCCGATACCGTCGCCGGGAATCACTGCAAGCTTGATCGTGCGGGTCACTACGTGCTCCTCATTGTGCGTGGAAATGGTACTTCCAGCATACTCCCGAGTGCGGTCACGGCGGGGTGAGGCGGGCAACACGACAGCCGCAAAAACCAAGAAAGCCTCACCCGAAGGTGAGGCTTTCTATCCGGTGACCCTAGCGGGATTCGAACCCGCGTTACCGCCGTGAGAGGGCGGCGTACTAGGCCGCTATACGATAGGGCCGGACGCGTTGCTTTTGCTTTGAGCCTTAGCTCTCCGCTGCAACTCATATATATTCCCACATCCGCGGGGGGCGCACAAATCGAGGCCGAATTTTGCGTGCGCCCGCGCGTGTTGCGAACGGCAGTTATTGCTTGGCGCGTGCCACAATTCGAGCGTTCTCACGTTTCTTCAGCCACCGGTTCACAAACAGCGCCATGAAGAGCCAACCCCCGAGCGCGGTGATCACCCACACGATGAGCGGAGCGAGCAGCCATGAGGTGAGGCCGTGAATCTCGATCCCGCCTTGAAAGAGCGAAGCGATCCAGAGCGCCAGCAGCGTCGACACAAGGCCGACACCGCCAGCGAGCGGAGCCGCGTAGCGCTGCGCGACGCTCAACACGAATGGGCCGAGTATCGCGTGCGCCACGGTGAAGACAGCGAGCGCCACGAGGAACCCGCCAACGTGAAGCGTGACCTCGGGCAGCGCGAAGTGGATCACGACGAGCGCGATCGCTGCGAGCACGAGCTGGGAGACGAGTTGAAAGAGGAGACGCATCGCGTGCCTTCCGGTAGTCGGGGACGGCCGAGGTGGAGAAGCGAGCGCTGCTACGCGCGCGTTTCGCGTGGCCGGAAGGGCTTGGCGGGCAGGTTGGGACCGTCCCAGACCTGAATGATGCCCCAAGCGACCGCTGCGATGGGCACCGCGAGGATCGCGCCAAGCACACCGCTGAGCACGGTGCCGATGGTCAGAGCAAGCAGGATCACGAGCGAGTGCAGCTTCAACGCACGACCCATGAGAACAGGCTGAAGGAAGTTGCCTTCGAGCTGGTTGACGAGCACGACCACACCGACGACGAGTACTGCGCTCAGCGGGCCGTTAGCGACCAACGCGACGAGCGCCGCGAGGATACCCGCGACGGTGGCACCGACGATGGGGATGAACGCGAGGATGAACACGAGCGCGGCGAGCGGCAGCGCGAGCGGTACGCCAAG
This sequence comes from Leucobacter sp., assembly GCA_017990305.1. Taxonomy (GTDB): domain Bacteria; phylum Actinomycetota; class Actinomycetes; order Actinomycetales; family Microbacteriaceae; genus Leucobacter. Next base: position 1,475 of record JAGNOB010000133.1, on the reverse strand, counting down.
GATGAACAGACCGATGCCGATTCCGATGGCGTCGACCGCGGCTACGGCCGCGGTTCCGCGGACGTAGGAACCCAGGGTAGAGACCGTCTTGTCGCCTGCCCGCTCGGCACGGGCTAGTGCCTCGCCACGGAATGGGCGCAGCAGAAACTGCCAAATCTGCGGGCCATCCTTGAGGAAGAAGAACAGTACGACGATGAGCAGCACAAGCCCGGTGACGAAGCTCGTGATCGCGCTCACGCCGGCGATCGCACCCGAACCGAACTGCGAGCTTGTCACAAAGTCGACAACTGTGTCTTGCCACTCCGAGATCTGCTCAGAGCTGGGAGCGAACGGCAGCGTCTGCACCCAGGCAAGTACCTGTTCGAAGCCGTCCTGTGCCTGCTTCGAGAGCTCATCCCATTCGTCACGGACGGCCCAGACGATGAGCCACCCAACTCCGGTCAGGAGCAGGAGGATTCCGAGCAGCACAAATACTGTCGCGAGCGCAGACGGCACTTTATGACCGCGCAGCCAGCGCATCACCGGCGAGAACGTGCTCGCGAGGATGAGCGCAAGGAGTATCGGGATGAAGACGGTGCTCAGGGTGCGTAGACCGAAGACAACGCCCGCGGTGAGCACGAGCACGATGATGATCTGCAACGACCGCGTCGCAACCATGCCGAAGCCGTCGCCCCAGGCGCCTCCTGCGCGGCTGCGGGCCGCTTTTGACTCAGGTTTGGGATGGGATCCCTCAGCAGCGTCGCCGACTGGCACGCGAATGCCGCTCTGTCGTTCCAGCTCAACTATGCGTCGAGTAAGTACCTGCTCTGTGCGGCGTCCGAACACTGGTGACCCCTTCTATCCGTGGACCATGTGTTCTGGAGTCTACGCCCGGAGCGCCCGAGCCGCGATGAATTCGCGGAGCGTCGCCTCATCATCGGCCATCTCTGTCACGTGCTGTGGCAACTCCAGCAGGCCGGCGAGGTGCTCAGGCAGGCCGAGCCGCTCCCCTGTCGCTTCGAACACGATCTCGGGGAACTTCTCGGGCTTCGCCGTCTCAAGCACGAGCATTGGCACACCCGGCTCGATGTGCTCACGCGCAACCTTCACGCCGTCAGCCGTGTGCGGATCGATGGTCACGCCGCTCTCAGCGTGCACCGAACGGATCGTCTCGACACGGTCAGCATGGGTACTTGTCCCGCTGAGAATGCCGAACTCTCCCGTGAAACGCGGCAGGTCCGCGCTAAGGTCGAGCCGCCCGGTCTCGTCGAGTTCGCGCCACGCGGCGTTCAACCGCTCAGGGTCACGGCCGAGGAGATCGAAGATGAATCGCTCAAGGTTCGACGCCTTTGAGATATCCATCGACGGACTAGAGGTCGCATGGGTGTCTGCCGAGGTCCGCGGCGCATAGATGCCGGTGCGGAAGAAGTCGTCGAGCACATTGTTCTCGTTCGCGGCGAGCACGAGGCGGCGGATCGGCGCCCCCATCTCGCGGG
>JAGNOB010000132.1 GCA_017990305.1 Leucobacter sp. | reverse complement strand
ATCTCGCGCGAGGCGGTCGTCGTTGCGCGGCTGATAAACGCAACAGAGACCGCAGCGATCGCCGCGCCAACGAGCGCGAACCAAAAGTAGCCGCTCGGCTCGTACACACCAAACATGACGATCCCCACGACGACCGCGGCGGCTGCGCCAGCTTCGACACCCAGAATCCCCGGGTCTGCAAGCGGGTTACGGGTCACTGCCTGCATGATCGCTCCCGCGGCCCCGAGGCAGGCTCCGACGAGCAGGCCGAGCACCACCCGCGGCAGGCGCTCGGTGACCACAACGAGACCGTCATAGTCGTCGTCGGCCAGCCGCCCGAGCAGCGCGTCGACAACCGTTCCGGGAGCGATCTCCCGCGCCCCGAGCGCGAGCCCCGCGAGTACGGTGACCGCGAGTAGGGCGAGCAGTATGAGAAAGCCGAAAGTGCGCCGCGACATCGGAGCCCGCTGCACGGAGGCTCGCTGTTTCCCACGCTGCAGGGACGTCGTCACTCGGCGCCCCTTTCTGTGTAGCCGCGCGGCTCTGTACTCATCAAGGTAAGCTTAGGCAAACCTAAGTCTGATGTTTCAAACTCAACGTCCAAGGTGTCACATGCAGCGCCCAACTCTCGCCAATGCCCCCGTCGACCTCGGCGACGCCATTTCCGATGACCTCGACTGGTGGGGCCACGCGCCGCACACCCACGACGAGCCGCAGCTCATCTACGCGGCGAGCGGCTCCTGCGTCGTAGAGGTTGCCGACAGGTCGCTGCGGGTCGACCTCGGCACCGCGGTATGGCTTGCACCCGGTTGCGAGCACAGCGCCCGCTTTGACGACGAATTCGTTCCGGTCAGTCTGCTGCCCGCGCCCCACCACCCCAGCGCGGGCCCCGCGGGCGCCCTCACGGTTGATGCTGCCCTTCGCACGCTACTGCTCCGTTTCGCCAGGGCGAGCGATTCCATCGCAGTCGGGCAGCTCGCCGAGCGGATCCGCAGTGCACCGCTCGCTGCCGCGCAAGCCACCACTGTCCCGCTCCCCCGCGGACCACTCACCGGCCCCATCGTCGCGGCGTTCGAAGCAGACCCCGCGCACGACAATACGCTCGACGAGTGGGCGAGCGAGCTGCACTGCAGCGTCACCAGCCTGCGGCGGGCGTTTCTCGCCGAGACCGGGCTCAGCTTCACCGACTGGCGCACGAGGTTCCGCATCGAGCAGTCGATTCCGCTCCTCGAACGCGGCGCACAGGTCAGCCTCGTTGCCGCCCGCGTCGGCATGACACACAACGGCTTCACCAGCGCCTTCCGCCGCACGATCGGCCACACGCCAATGGCGCACAGGTCAGCCTGAGGGCTCGGCCCTCAGAACGCGGCTACTCCAAGCCTGCCTGAGCCGTTCAGCTCGCAAGGAGGGAAGGGAGCCACACAGAAAAAACGGTTCCGTGCTCTTGCGAGAGCCACGCATCCCCACCGAGAATGCGGGCGTTCTCACGCACGATCGCGAGCCCAAGCCCGCTGCTCTCACTATTGGCACGCGCGGCGCTTGCCTTGTAGAAGCGATGGAACACCTGCTCCACATGCTCTGGTGCAACCCCCGGCCCCGCGTCGTCGACAGCGATAGCTATCCCGGCATCGGTGACGTCGACAGTCACGTCTACGGGAGGTGCGCCGTGCCGCAGCGCGTTCGTAACGAGGTTCGTGAGGATGAGTTTCACGCGAACGATGTCGGTTTTCACGATCGGGCCGCCGGTGAGCGTAAAGGTCACGCCCTCCCACTGCCGCAGCTCGGTAATCTCTCGCCATAGCTCGTCGAGATCGATCCAGCGCGCCGAGACCTCGCTCTTCCCCGAATCGAAGCGTGACATCTCGAGAATGTCGTTCGTGAGAGCTGCGAGATGAGTGGCGCTGCGAGCGGCGATTCCTCCCGCTGCTTGCCGGTCCTGCGCGGTCGCCGCCTCAGTATCGGCAAGAATCTCCGACACCGCGACGAGACTCGCGAGCGGGGTTCGTAGCTCGTGTGCGACGTCCGCGACGAGCTGCCGCGCGGTGGCCTCGCTCTGTTCGAGCTGCTCGATTGTCGTGTCGAGCCGCTCAGCCGAGTGCCGCATGGCGTCAAGCACCGCGTTCACATCGGGGTAGTCGGTGTCTTTCACCGGGGGCCGTTGCCTGTCGCCCAAGCGATCCGCGACGTCAACGAGTTGCTGCAGGGGTCGGCCGAGTTGCCGGCCAACGAGCAGACCGATGAGCGCAGCAGCTGCGACGAACACCGCCCCAATCAGAGCTCCCAGGTTCACCAACCGATCGATCTCGTCTTGCTGGCTCTGCATATTGAACATACCGAAGGCGGCTATCCGGTCACCGTCAACCCCAGTCGGTTTGGTGAGCCCGGCAATGAACTCGAGGAAACCATAACGGTTCGAGCGTTCGTACGCGGAAAAACCGTCTTCGACGCCCAGCGCGTCCTGCAGATACTGCGGCACTTGTTCGATGGGGAGCGTCCCACCGCTCTCACCAGTTCTGAGGTTGATGAGGACCGCCGGCACCGAGAATTGCTCAGCGGCGTAGGCAAGGTCGTCGACACCGGGTGAGTCAGGCAGCGCCTCCACTGCCGCCTTCATCTCAAACTCCATGACCTCGTAGATTGCCTCTTGCTTCGACTCAAGAATGATCGAACGGGCGTTCCACACGAGTGCGCCCGCGGTCGTCGCGGCGACGCCAACGGCGACGGCGACAACAGCTATCGTGATCCGCGTGCGCAGGTTCGGGCGCCACCGACGCATCATTCGCCGAGCCTGTATCCGAACCCGCGTACCGTACGCAGCAGCTGCGGCTCGGCCGGGTCCTCTTCAATCTTCAACCGGAGCCGCTGCACAGCGGCGTTCACGAGCCGCAGGTCGGGTGCGTCGGCAGAGCCCCACGCCTGCTCAAGCAACTGTTCGCGGCTCAGCACTTGCCCCTGGTGCTCGAGAAGGGCCATCAGCAGCCGCAACTCGTTCGGCGAGAGCTCCAGCTCGACGCCGTCGCGGGTGACAACCAGCGACGCAAGGTCGACCCGCAGCCCGCCGTACTCAAGCGCGGTCGCCGCCTCAGGATCGGGGACCGCTGGCCGCCGGCTCCGCATAACCGCCCGGATGCGCGCCTCGAGCACCCCCGGCGAGACGGGTTTCACGACGTAGTCGTCTGCGCCCGAGTCGAGCCCTCCGATGACGTCACCGTCGTCGTCGCGCGCGGTAAGCATAATGATCGGCACGTCCGAGTCCTGCCGGATGTGCCTGCACACGCTGAAGCCGTCGATGTCGGGCAGCATGAGGTCGAGCAGCACAACGTCGGGCCCGTCGGCGATCGCTGCGTGTGCGCCGCCGGCACCCGTGCCCTCGATCTGGACGTCGTGGCCCCGCTGGCTCAGGGCAAGTCGGTAGGCCTGTGCGAGCTCCGGGTTGTCCTCGACAACGAGAATCTTCAGCATGCCACTCCCTTAGGTTGTGCGGGCGCCCCGCGCATACGCCGACTCGACGAGCATCGCGCTGAGCTCAGCAAACGATACGCCGTCTTCTGCAAACATACGCGGCACTTGCGAATGCTCGGTCATTCCGGGCATCGTGTTGATCTCGTTGAAGACAAGCTCGGTGCCGCGCACGAAGAAATCGACGCGCGCTACACCGTCACAACCGAGCGCTTCGTAGATCGCGCGGGCGGCGCGCCTGAGGGCGTCGCCGACCGCAGACGTGACTTCCGCGGGGAGTAGGAAGTTGGGCTCCGCATCGTATTTGAGCGCGGTGTCGAACATTTGGTCCGTGCCCTTGCCAATTTCGAGGGGCGGTGGAATGTGGATCTCTCCGTTGGCAAGGCGCATCACGGCAACGTCGACCTCGCGAGCAACAACGAACTCTTCGATGAGCACGCGGCTATCAATCTTGCGCGCCGCGGCGATTGCAACCGCCAACGCGTCGTTGTCGTCAACGCGCGCGGCACCGTAGCTCGACCCCGAGGCGACGGGCTTCACGACGAGCGGAAGCGGAAGCTGCGCCGGATCGCCGTACACGCTGTCGCGGTCGATGAGCACGCCGTGTGCGGTCGCGATACCGAGCCTGTCGGCGATGAGCTTCGAAGACCACTTGTCCATCGCGAGCGCGCCCGCTCGCACTCCCGACCCGACGTATGGAACCCCGACAAGCTCGAGAAACCCCGCGAATGTGCCGTCTTCGGTGCTCTCACCGTGGAGTGCCGGAAACACGACGTCGCTGTCGCGCATGCGTTGAATCGCGTCCGCGATCCCGATCCGCTCCCCCGCGAGTGTTTCCCACTCACCGTCGCGGCGGATCGTGAGGCCGCTGACGAGGTGGCCGCTCGCGCCAAGCGCCTCGCGCACGGTCGCTGCTGATCCCACGGAGACGTCGTGCTCTGCGTTCGCGCCCCCGCCAATGACAAGGACCTGTGTTGGCGCATTCATCGTGACAACCTTTCATCTGCGGTTCGCAGCACCCTACTGCGCCGTATTCCAATTCGAGTGACGATTTCATGTTCGATCGTGCCGGCCCATGCCGCCCAGTCGCGCGCCGTCGGCTCGCCACGGCCGCCAGGGCCCAGAACGAGCGCGACATCGCCGAGCTCGACCGGATGCTGCCCGACATCGACAACGACCTGATCCATAGAGATCCGCCCAACAATCGGCAGCCGTTGCCCCCGGATGCTCACCTCGGCACGCCCCTGGGCCGCCCTCGGCAGCCCGTCACCGTAGCCGATGGGCAGCACGGCAAGCGTCGTCGCCTCACCGGTCACGTGATCGTGCCCGTAGCCAACCCCCTGGTGCGCGTGCACCTCACGTAGTTGCGCGACTGGAACGGTGAGCGTCAGCGCCGGAGCAAGCTCCGCCCGCGCCGAAGGATCGATGCCGTACAGGCCCGCTCCGACGCGACTCAACGAGAACCGCATGTCGGGTCGGTGCAGGGCCGCCGCTGACGCGGCGAGGTGCAGCTCGCGGGGCGTGAGACCGCGCCGTCTGGCTGCGCGCACGCCGTTCGTGAACCGCAGCCGCTCCGTATCATTCTGCGCGTGATCTGGATCGTCCGCGTTCGAAAGGTGCCCCATGATCCCGACAACGTCTACCCGATCGGCTTTCTCCAGCTCACGTGCGGCGACGCAGAGCACCGACCAGATCTCGCTCGGGGCACCGTCCCTACTCATCCCGACATCGAGGTGCAGGTGTACGCGGGCCGGTGTGCCGCAGCGCTCGGCCGCGGCGGCGATCGCGTACAGCTGTTCGATGCTCGTGACGGCAACGTCAATGCTCGCGGCGATCGCGTCTTCCCACGCGGCGTGCACCGGGTTGAGCCAGCTGAGGATCGGCGCGGCAATGCCGTCTGCGCGGAGCGCGAGCGCCTCGGGAATGCTCGCGACCCCGATCCACGTGGCGCCGTGATCAAGCGCGATCTGCGCGACGTCACCGTGCCCGAACGCGTCGGCTTTCACGACCGCCATCACTGACGTGCCAGTGATACGACGGAAGTGTTGCACGTTGCGCGCGACAGCCTGCCGGTCGACGAAGAGTTCGGCGAGCCGCGCCTCACCGCCGGTCATGCTGTCTCGCTCGCGTCGGCGAGCATGACGGGGCACTCGCCGCCCGGCTCAGTGAGCAGTTCGAAGTGCCAGCTCTCGTTGACGAACGCTCGGCAGAGCCCGTAGCCCGCACCGTACTGTTCGAGCCACAGAGCGGGGTCGACCCGGGCGATGTCGACTGCCTCGCCTGTGACGTGCTTGGACCCCTCTGGGGTGCTCACGAACTCGCGTGCGGCGCTCTCGCTGCCGTAGTCGGCGATCGCGTCCTGCAACAGGCCGGCTTGGTAATCCGCGCTTCGCCAGCCGGAGGTCAGCAGGATCTCGATGCCGTCGGCCTGAGCGTCTGCCGCCGCCGCCTGTATTGCCTCGCGCACCGCGGGGTCGAGCCTGCTCACGGCCGGGTGGTCGTTATCGAACGGTGAGATCGGGTCGTTGATGTCGATGGAACCGGTCTCACCGTCGTCGGGCGCCGCGATGGCCCCCGAAATGTCGGCGACGCCAGCGACCCCGGGGATCTTCGATGCCCCCGCCATCAGTGACAGCGTGACGCCCGCGGC
>JAGNOB010000131.1 GCA_017990305.1 Leucobacter sp. | reverse complement strand
CCAGTCTTCGGAGCGGCCAACTGCGGTGACCTCGGCCCCAGCGCCAGCCACGGCAGCCGCACCAGCACCAGCACCAGCACCAGCACCGGCCCCGTCCGTCCCAGCCGCGGTCGCTCCTTCGGAACCCGCCAGCCCGGCTGCGCCCGGCCCGAATGCGCCCGGCCACGCGCAGTCTGAGGAACCCGCGCTACCGCCGGCGGCGGCACCGAAGACAGCCCCGAAGTTCACGCGCTACGGCGAAGCGGTAGTGCGCGAAGTCCTCGGCGCTATTTTTGTTGAGGAGCGCCCGCTCCCAGAGCCCAGGAGGTAGTCGATGTACGACGGAATCGTGCAAGACCTGATCGACGAATTCGGCAGGCTCCCCGGGATCGGCCCGAAGTCCGCGCAGCGGATCGCGTTCCACATCCTCCAGACACAGAGCTTTGACGTGTCGAAACTCGCGACGCTGCTCACAGAGGTGCGCGAGCGCGTGCGCTTCTGCGAGGTCTGCGGAAACATCACCGAGCAGGTTCGCTGCAGCATCTGCTCGGATGCGCGTCGCGACCACACGCTCATCTGCGTTGTCGAGGAGCCGAAAGACGTTGTCGCGATCGAGCGCACCCGACAGTTCCGTGGCCTGTACCACGTGCTCGGTGGGGCCATCAGTCCGATCGACGGCATTGGCCCTGACGATCTGAGCATTCCCGCGCTCATGCGTCGGCTCGGTGAGGCGACGGGAGATGACCGTGTCCGCGAGGTCATCATCGCGACCGACCCGAACCTAGAAGGGGAGGCGACGGCTGCGTACCTTTCGCGGCTCCTCACGAGCATCGAGGTGCCCGTTTCGCGGCTCGCCTCGGGGCTTCCCGTCGGCGGCGATCTTGAGTTCGCAGACGAGGTGACGCTCGGCCGTGCATTCGAAGGTCGGCGCATCGTCGAGTAGCTTCCCGTAACCTTCGAAGCCCGCGCACCGGCTCGGGCATGCGCCTGCGGCTAGAATGAAAGCTGGCCCAGAACCAAGGAGGACCCTCGTGGCATTGATCGTGCAGAAGTTCGGGGGGTCGTCTGTCGCCGACGCGGAGAGCATTAAGCGCGTCGCGAAGCGGATCGTTGAGACTCGCCGCACCGGCAACGAGGTCGTCGTCGTTGTGAGCGCCATGGGTGACACCACTGACGAACTCCTCGATCTAGCCGCTGACTGCACGCCGATCCCCGCTCCGCGCGAGCTCGACATGCTCCTCACAGCGGGCGAGCGCATCTCGATGGCGCTGCTCGCGATGACCATCAAGGGCATGGGCGTTGAGGCCCTGTCGTTCACCGGCAGCCAGGCCGGGATGATCACCACCCCAGACCACGGTTCCGCGAAGATCGTGGACGTGACCCCGGGTCGCGTCCGTGAGGCGCTCGATTCGGGAGCCGTCGCAATCGTCGCCGGCTTCCAAGGGTTCAGCCGCGATTCTCGCGACATCACCACTCTGGGCCGTGGCGGCTCTGACACCACCGCCGTCGCCCTCGCCGCAGCACTGAAAGCTGACCGGTGCGAAATCTATACCGACGTCGACGGGGTCTTCACGACCGATCCGCGCGTCGCCCCGCTCGCCAAGAAGATCGACGCGATCTCCTCCGAGGAGATGCTCGAACTCGCCGCAGCTGGCGCGAAGGTGCTGCACCTGCGCGCCGTCGAGTATGCGCGCCGACACGGAGTCGAGCTGCACGTGCGATCGTCCTTCTCAGGCGAGCCGGGAACCGTTGTGTACACGCCCAAGACTGGGCACCCGAAGGGAGATCTTGTGGAAGAGTCGGTCATCACTGGCGTTGCCGCTGAGGCGAGCGAAGCGAAGATTACTGTGGGCGGCGTTCCCGATATTCCGGGTAAGGCAGCGCAGATCTTCGAGGTCGTCGCTTCGACGAACGCGAACATTGACATCATCGTCCAGAACATCTCCGCGGCCGATACGAACCGCACCGATATTTCCTTCACCGTGCCGATGGAGGAGGGCCGCAAGGTCACCGAGGTGCTCGAAGCTGAGCGCGAGGCGCTTGGCTACGAGACTCTGCTGTACGACGACCAGATCGCAAAGATCGCTGTTGTCGGCGCCGGTATGCGCACGAGCTCGGGAGTGTCGGCTCAGCTGTTCCGCGCACTCTACGAGGCGGGCATCAACATCGAGATGATCTCGACCTCGGAGATTCGGATCTCCGTCGTGACCCGCGCCGACCTCATGGAGAAGGCGGTGCGTGTGCTCCACACCGCGTTCGGCCTCGACGCAGACCATTCGGCCACCGTCTACGCGGGCACCGGCCGCTAACGCTGGCCACCACACTCATCTGAGCCAGAAGGACAGGATCCACACACATGACTGCACAGCAGGGTTTTTCCGTCGCCATCGTTGGCGCAACGGGACAGGTTGGCACCGTGATCCGCGCGCTCCTTGAGCAGCGTGACTTCCCGGTTGCGTCGCTGCGACTCTTCTCGAGCGCGCGCTCGGCAGGCAAGACGCTGCCGTTCCGCGGCGAGGATCTCACCGTCGAAGACGTCGCAACGGCCGACAAGAGCGGCCTCGACATCGTGTTGTTCTCCGCGGGCGGTGCGGCCTCGAAGCAGTACGCTCCCGAGTTCGCGGCGGCTGGCGCCATCGTCATCGACAACTCGAGTGCCTGGCGACTCGACCCGAACATCCCGCTCGTCGTGAGCGAGGTCAACCCCGAGGCGCTCGACGAAACTGTCGCTGCGCGCCAGGGCATCATCGCGAACCCGAACTGCACGACCATGGCAGCAATGCCTGTCATGAAGGCGCTTGACGCCGAGGCCGGTCTCGAGCGCATGCAGGTCACCACTTTCCAGGCGGTATCGGGGTCGGGCCTCGCGGGCGTCGCCGAGCTCGCCGGTCAGGTCACGGCCGCCGTTGAGACGGGCAAGATCGAGGGGCTCGTGCACGACGGCCGCGCAATCGATTTCGTCGCTCCCCGGGTGTACGAGAAGACGATCGCGTTCGACGTCGTTCCGCTCGCCGGCTCGATTGTCGACGACGGCGAGGGCGAGACCGACGAAGAGAAGAAGTTGCGCAACGAGAGCCGGAAGATCCTCGGCTTGCCAGAGCTGCTCGTTGCCGGCACCTGCGTCCGCGTCCCCGTCTTCACCGGGCACTCGCTCGCGATCCACGCTGAGTTTGCACAGACGATCACCGCTGAGCGGGCGCGCGAGGTACTCGCTGCTGCCCCCGGCGTCGCTCTCAGTGACGTGCCGACGCCGCTTGAGGCTGCAGGCAACGACCCGAGCTACGTTGGCCGGATTCGCGCCGACCAGTCAGCTCCCGAAGGCCGCGGTCTCGTGTTCTTCGTCTCGAACGACAACCTGCGCAAGGGCGCTGCACTGAACACCGTGCAGATCGCCGAGGTCGTCGCAGCCAAGCTCTCCGACTAAGCAACCGGAACAGACAGGATCTCCCCGATGATCACCAACAAGAACTTCGGGGAGATCCCGCAGTCATACCTCTTCAGCCAGGTCGCCGAGCGCGTGCGTCGCTTCGAGGCGGAACACCCCGAAGCGAACGTGTTGCGCCTCGGTATCGGCGACGTCACCCGACCACTCGCACCTGCGGTTGTCGAGGCGCTGCACCGCGCGGTGGACGAGCAGGCAGCGGCCGCCTCGTTCCAGGGGTACGGCCCAGAGGCCGGGTACGAATTCCTGCGTCAGGCGATCGCCGAGGGGGAGTACAGCGCTATTGGCGTTGACGTCGAGGCCGATGAGATCTTCATCGGTGACGGCTCGAAGTCGGACTCTGCGAATATTCAGGAGCTCTTCGCTGATACCGTACGCGTTGCGGTTACTGACCCGGTGTATCCGGTCTATGTCGACTCGAACGCGATGGCGGGCAGGCTCGGCAGTTTTGACGGGGAACGATGGACGGGTCTGACCTACATGGCCTGCGACGACACGAACGGGTACCGGCCGGCGATCCCTGCCGAACCAGTCGAGCTCATCTACCTGTGCTCCCCGAACAACCCCACCGGGACAACACTGTCGCGGGAGGATCTCACCGCGTGGGTCGAGTATGCACGCGAGACCGATGCCGTGATCCTCTTCGACGTCGCCTACCGCGCCTTCATCACCGGCGACGATGTGCCGCGTTCGATCTACGAGATCGACGGGGCTGACGAGGTAGCGATCGAATTCGGATCGTTCTCGAAGACGGCCGGCTTCACCGGGCTGCGCTGCTCGTGGACCGTCGTGCCTAAGAAGCTGCAACGCGACGGAGTCTCGCTTCACGCGATGTGGCTGCGGCGGCAGTCAACGAAGTTCAACGGGACTCCGTACATCGTGCAGCGCGCGGCGGAGGCCACGTATGGTGCCGAGGGGCGCGTGCAGGTGCAAGCAGACGTGAGCTACTATCTCTCGAACGCGCGCCTTATTCGAGAGACCCTCGAGGCCGCTGGCGTTGCCGCTGCCGGAGGTGAGCACTCACCGTACGTGTGGTTCCGCTGCCCGGGTGGCATGGACTCGTGGGAGTTTTTCGATGCGCTGCTCGAACGGGCGCACATTGTTGGCACACCCGGTGTCGGATTTGGGCCGACCGGTGCCGGACACTTCCGGCTCAGCGCGTTCAACACCGCTGAGGCGACGCAGGAGGCCGCAGGGCGGCTCGCCGAGCTGCTCGCCAACCTAGATCGCTAGGCGGGGCTCAGCGGCGGCGTAGGGGCGTGTAGCGCCCCTACGCGGCCGCGCTAGTTGCCCGGTGCGGTGAGCGTGATGAGGCTCGCCTCAGGCCGGCACGCGAAGCGTACGGGCGCGTAAATCGAGTTGCCAAGACCGGCGCTCACATTGAGATACGCCGCGCGGTGCGCGTCGTACCAGACGCTCAGGCCACGGGCCTGGTCGTTCGGAAGGTCACTGTTGGACGTGAGCGCTCCGATACCGGGAACACGCACCTGGCCACCGTGAGTGTGGCCGGCAAGGATGAGATCGGCACCCTCGTCGAGTAGCTCTCCGAGTGCCGACTGGTAGGGGGCGTGGACGACACCGATGCGGGCGGGTGCGTTTTCAGCGCGCTCGTCGAACCCAAGCCCTTGCGCGGCGATCGATGACCGCATCTGAGCGCCGTCATCAAACCTGATGTGCGGGTCGTCGAGCCCAAAGAAGTCGAGTTGCGAGCCGCGCAGATGGAGCGACGTCGCGGAGTTGTTGAGGTTCAGGAAGCCGAGCTCCTCGAGCCCGGCCGTGAGCTTCGCGTTGTCGATGTCTTGCTCGCGGGTGCTCAGCCGACTCGGCTCCTTGAGGTACTTCAACGGGTTCTTCAGTTTCGGCCCGTAGTAGTCGTTGGAGCCGTGCACGAACACCGTCGGAGTTCCCTCAAACGCCGCGAGCGTGTGCAACAGCGACGGCCGGGCCCCGGTGTGACCCATGAGGTCGCCGGTGAGCACGACGAGGTCTGGCTTCAGCGCTGCGAGTGAGCGCACCCAGTTCATCTTGTTTGTCTGCCACGGGGCCAGATGCAGATCTGAGAGCTGCAACACCCTGACGGGCGCAGCGTCCTCGCGCAGCACAGGCACTTCGAGGCGCCGGACAGTGAAGAGTCGTCGCTCGATCACTGTCGACCAGAGCAGCACGCCCGCTGCGGCCCATCCCAGGGCCGCAGCGGTGTTTGAGCGCGGTGAACGCGTCATCGTTGCTACCGTCGCCGACTACGAGCAGTTCACGCTGAGCGTGACGCGCTCGTTCAAGCGGATCTCTTCACCTGCGGCGGGCGAGACAGACTTCACCTTGTCCTTGCCCTTGTCGACCTTGCCGTCGGCGGCACACGTGACACTCACAGAGGTGAAGCCAGCTGACTTCAGCTCGCTCTCTGCATCGCTCGCCGTCATGCCACCAAGGCCGCCAGGAACCGCGCCAGCGTTACCGCGTGAGCGGTAGAGGGTGATCTCTGCGCCGAGGCCTGCGGCTGCGCCGATACCGGGGTCGGTGCGGGCGATCATGCCCTTGGGCACTGCCGAGTCGACCTCGCCACCGTCGCGGTAAGCGAAGCGGGCGTTCGCGATGATGCCTGCGGCCTCGTCGAAGGACTTGCCACGAACGTCGGGAACGTTGACCATGGTCTGCTTGAGCGCGGTCTCGGCTGGATCGCCGAAGCCCTCGCCACCGAACTTCTCGTC
>JAGNOB010000130.1 GCA_017990305.1 Leucobacter sp. | reverse complement strand
GAGCCTGCACACCATCCCAGGCCAGCCAATGGACGAACACCGCATCCGTGTGCTCAACCAGCTGCACGAGCTCGTCGACGCCGGCGCGATCCAGCGCGCGTTCCCCGCCTCGCTCGGCGGTCAAGATAACCACGGTGGCAACGTCGCCGCGTTCCAGGAGCTTGTGCTCGCTGATCCGTCGATGCAGATCAAGGGCGGCGTGCAGTGGGGCCTGTTCGGCTCCGCGATCCTCCACCTCGGCAACAAGACGCACCACGAAAAGTGGTTGCCCGACGTGATGAACCTGAAGCTCCCCGGGGCCTTTGCGATGACCGAGATCGGACACGGCTCGGACGTCGCATCGATCGGCACGACCGCGACCTACGACGTCGACACCGAAGAGTTTGAGATCCACACCCCATTCAAGGGTGCGTGGAAGGAATTCCTCGGGAATGCTGCCCTGCACGGGCAGGCAGCTGTCGTCTTCGCGCAGCTCATCACGCGCGGGGTGAACCACGGCGTGCACGCGTTCTTCGTGCCGATTCGCACCTCGGAGGGCAAGCTGCTCCCTGGCGTCGGCAGCGAAGACGATGGCGTGAAGGGCGGGTTGAACGGCATCGACAACGGCCGGCTCCATTTCACGAACGTGCGCATCCCGCGCGAGAACCTGCTCAACCGCTACGGCAACGTCGCAGCAGACGGCACCTACACCTCGGATATCGAGAGCCCTGGCCGCCGCTTCTTCACCATGATTGGCACACTCGTCCAGGGACGAGTGTCGCTCGACGGAGCGGCCGTGCGCGCGATGCAGGCTGCGCTCACAATCGCGATCCGCTACGGCACTGAGCGTCGCCAGTTCCCCGGTGCATCGGGGCGAGAGACCGTACTCATGGACTACGGCCAGCACCAGCGTCGGCTGCTGCCTCGCCTCGCCGAGACCTATGCGATGGCCTTCGCTCACGAGCGCCTACTCACCGTGTTCGATGAGGTGTTCTCCGGCGCGAAAGACACTGACGAGAACCGTGAGGATCTCGAGACGCTCGCGGCAGGCCTGAAGTCGCTCTCGACTTGGGCCGCGCTCGACACGCTTCAAGAGGCGCGCGAGGCGTGCGGCGGTGCGGGCTTCATCGCGAAGAACCGCCTGACAGGGCTGCGCGCCGACCTCGACATCTACGTGACGTTCGAGGGCGACAACACCGTGCTTCTGCAGCTCGTCGGCAAGCGCCTGCTGACTGACTACGCGGCACAGTTCAAGGACGGCGACAAGGCTGCTCTTGCCCGCGCTGCGGCAAGCCAGATCGGTGACAGGGTTGACCGCTTCGGGCTCAGGCAGCTCGGGCAGAGCATTGCCGACCTCGGGCAAACCTCCCGCTCGGTCGAGAGCTTCCGCTCGCCTCAGGCGCAGCGCGATCTGCTGACCGACCGCGTACAGACAATGGTCGCCGAGGTCGCCGGTGTGCTCCGCGACGCTGGGAAGGACGCTCCGAAGGAAGAGCGCGCTGCACGCAACGAAGACGCGTTCAACTCGCAGCAGCACAAGCTCATCGAGGCTGCGCGCGCACACGCAGAGCTGCTGCAGTGGGAAGCTTTCACTGAGGAGCTCGAGAAGCTCAGCGATCCGGGCACGAAGCAGGTCATGACCTGGCTCCGCGACCTCTTTGGCCTCACACTCATCGAGCGCAACATGACCTGGTACCTCGTGCACGGGCGCATGTCGGGCAAGCGCGCAGAGGCCGTGACCGCGTACATCGACCGCCTGCTTGGGCGGATCCGTGAGCACGCGCTCGACCTCGTCGACGCTTTCGGCCTTGACGATGCGCTGCTGCGTGCAGAGATCGCCACGGGTATTGAGGAAGAGCGCCAGCAGGAGGCACAGAACTACGTCGACGCGCACCGCGCCGCGGGCACGTGGCCTGTCCACGAGAAGGAGCTCCGCGCCAAGGCGAAGGCCGCTGAGAAGGCCGCCGCGAAGACTGCTGCCAAGATCTAGTCGCGTTAGAAAAGGGTGTGGCCCGATCCTCGGATCGGGCCACACCCTTTTCTGCGAAGCCCGCCGCTACCGGTCGCGGGAAACCCATAGGCTTGCACTATGACCGAACTGCGCACCCTGTACCCGGAGATCGAGCCCCACGACCATGGAATGCTCCCCGTGGGCGACGGACACGAGATCTACTGGGAGGTCTGCGGCAACCCGAACGGGAAGCCAGCCGTCTTCCTGCACGGCGGCCCCGGTGGCGGCCTCGCACCCGACTACCGGCGCTATTTCGACCCCGAGGTCTACCGGGTGGTGCTCTTCGAGCAGCGCGGCTGCGGCCGTTCGACGCCGCACGCGAGCGACCCCGCTGCCGACATGTCCACGAACACGACCTGGCATCTCGTCGCCGACATCGAGCGGCTGCGCGAGCACCTCGGCATCGACAAGTGGCTGGTGTTCGGTGGCTCATGGGGATCCACGCTGTCCCTCGCATACGCGCAGACGCACACGGATCGCGTGACTGAGCTTGTGCTCCGCGGCATCTTCACGCTGCGCAAGAGCGAGATCGACTGGTTTTACCAGGACGGCGCATCGCACATCTTCCCCGACGTCTGGGAGGAGTACCTCTCAGTGATCCCCGAGGAGGAGCGCGGTGATCTTGTCGCTGCCTACAATCGCCGCCTGAGCGATCCGGACCCCGCGGTGCACGTGCCGGCTGGCGTCGCGTGGACGGTGTGGGAGAACTCGACGGTGCGACTCATCCCGAACGAGGCTGTCATTGCGGAGGCGCGCGCTGACGTCGCCTCGGCGGTCGCGTTCGCGCGTATCGAGAACCACTTCTTCTCACACGGAGGCTGGTTCGAGGATGGTCAGCTGATTGCCGAGGCCGGCAAGCTCGCCGAGATCCCCGGAGTGATCGTGCAGGGCCGCTACGACGTCTGCACCCCGGCACGCTCAGCCTGGGATCTGCATCGCACCTGGCCGGAGGCCAGCCTCGAGATGATCGGTGACGCGGGTCACGCCTCGAGTGAGCCCGGGATCGTCGACGCGCTCGTGCGCGCGACCGATCGCTTCGCGGGCAAATAGCCCAGCGATGCAAGCCTGAGTCACAGAGACGGGATAGCATTCCAGCATGACCTTCAACGAGAACGTTCGCATCGACACGAGTCAGGTGCAGAAGCGCAGCGGCGGTGGCCGTCGCACCGGCATGGCCGTTGGCGGCGGCGGTATCGGGCTCATGCTCGTGCTGTTTCTCGGCTCCCAGCTGCTCGGCGTGGACCTCACGGGCCTTGCGCCCGCGCTGAGCTCGGGCGGCGGTGGAGCCAGCTCGTCGAGCGAGCAGGTCCTTGAAGTCGACAACTGCAAGACCGGAGCTGACGCGAACGCAAACGTTGAATGCCGCATGACAGCGACGAGTGACTCCCTGAACCGCTACTGGAACACGCAGGTGGGCAACTACCGCGGGCCGCAGCCAGTGGCGCTGTTTAGCGGCCAGACGCAGTCTCAGTGCGGCACGGCGTCGGCCGCGACCGGCCCGTTCTACTGCCCTCCTGAGGAGCGGATCTACGTCGACACGGCGTTCTTCAACACGCTGCGTTCAGACTACGGCGCCTCGGGCGGACCGCTCGCAGAGATGTACGTGCTCGCACACGAGTGGGGCCACCACATCTCGAACATCACCGGCTCGCTGAACCAGGCCGGGCGCGAATCGGGGGCAACCTCGGGGTCGGTTCGGCTCGAACTTCAGGCCGACTGCTTCGCCGGCGCGTGGGTCGGCGCCGCGCAGACAGTCACCGACGACAGCGGTGTCCCGTTCCTCAAACCCGTGACGCAGTCCGAGATCAACGACGCGCTGAGCGCGGCAGCGGCGGTAGGCGACGATCACATCATGCAGTCCTCTGGCGTGCGTGTGGACCCCGACCGCTTTACTCACGGCACCTCCGAGCAGCGCCAGCGCTGGTTCATGACTGGCTACGAGCAGGGGCCGACGTCGTGCGGCACCTTCGAGGTACCCGCGAACAAGCTCTAGCGTCTCGCCTCTCCCGCTCGCACGAGCCTGCCCATTGCGGTGCGAAGCGCATCGACGGTCACCTGCACCGACCGTCGGTGCAGCGTCTCCGGGCGCGTGAGCAGATCGATCGTGCGCGTCGCGTTCACGCCGGTGAGGGGGCGCAGCACGAGCCCTGAGAGCGCCGACCCGACCGTGTATCGCGGCACCATGCCGACCGCGTCTCCCGTCGCGACGATCGCTGCGACCGAGCCGTAATCGTTGATGCGGTGCACGACGTTGACCGGCCGGTCGGCGACCGCGGCGATCGCGCCCAACAGGTCGTCGGGGGAGTAGCCGGCGCGGCTTGTCACCCATGCCTCGCCCGCGATGTCTGCCGGGGTGAGACTGTCGAGCTCGGCGAGAGGATGACCAGTAGGGAGGGCGATATCGAGGGGCTCTTGGGCGAGCCGGATCACCCGCAGACCGGATGTGGGCCATGGCGGGCTGTGTTCGAGTCGGTGCGCGATGACAAGGTCGTAGCTTGCGGTGAGCAGCGGGAAGTCGTCCTGGGAGACGTCCTCGTCGGACAGGCGGAGGGCAGGAGCCGCGGCGACGCCGCGCAGCTCGCTCAGGAGACCGCCGAAGATCGCTTGCGAGGCGCTGTGGAAGCCGCTCACCTTGACGACCCCCGAAGGCTCCTGCTCGAAGGCCTCGACGGCGCCTGCTGCTGCGGCCATGGCCTCGATGACCTCGGTGCCGGCGCGAGCGAGTGCGTAGCCTGCCTCGGTGAGCACGAGCGTGCGCCCGTCGCGTCTGGTGAGTGGAGCGCGAAAGCCTCGCTGCAGTGCGGTGAGTTGCTGCGAGACCGCCGACGGTGTGACGTGGAGGCTCTCGGCGACCGCGGTCACGCTCCCGAGTGTGCCGAGTTCGCGCAGGATCTCGAGCTGATAGATTTCCACGCCACCCCATTCTTTAGCTCTAGCTTAATGGAATCTAAAGAAAGAGGCTCTTGTTCTGAACTATACGTCGCCGAGACCATAGCTGTATGCGAGCACTCTTCAAACCAGAACCCGGCCCAGGGTTCACTCTCTCCGAGGTCCCTGATCCGCACTGCGCGGCCGACGAGGTCATTATCCGCGTCATGCGTACCGGCATCTGCGGCACGGATCTCCACATCCTCGACTGGGACGCGTGGGCGGCGTCAAACGTCGACGCCCCACTCATCGCCGGCCACGAGTTCTACGGTGAGGTCATGGAGATCGGCGAGCAGGTTCGCGATGTGCGCGTTGGCGACCGCGTCTCGGGCGAAGGGCACATCGTCTGTGGCACCTGTCGCAACTGCCGCGCAGGGCGACGGCAGATGTGCATCCGTACGAAGGGCCTCGGGCTGCACCGCAATGGCGCGTTCGCCGAGTACCTGTCGCTGCCCGCGAGCAACGTGTGGGTGCACTCAGACACGATCTCGCCGGAGCTCGGCGCGATCTTTGATCCGCTCGGCAATGCCGTGCACACGGCGCTCGCTTTCCCGCTTGTCGGCGAGGACGTGCTCGTGAGTGGCTGCGGCCCGATCGGTCTGATGTCCATTGCGGTCGCACGCCACGTCGGTGCCCGCTACGTCGTCGCTACTGATATCAGCGATGCCCGCCTCGAGCTGGCCCGCGGGCTTGGGGCCCATGAAACCGTGAACGTTGCGCGCGAGTCGATCCGCGACAGCCAGAAGACGCTCGGCATGCGCGAGGGCTTCGACATCGGCTTCGAAATGAGCGGTGCGGGTGCGGCCCTGCCTGGCATGCTCGAGAACATGAATCACGGTGGCAAGATCGCGATGCTCGGCCTCCCCACCGAACAGTTCGCGATCGACTGGGCCAAGGTCGTTACCCACATGATCACGCTCAAGGGCATCTACGGGCGCGAGATGTTTGAGACGTGGAACGCCATGGCCGCGATGCTTGAGACGAGCGAGCAGCTGCGCGGTCGGATCACCTCCGTCATCGCTGACGTGCTCCCAGCCCGCGACTGGGAACAGGGATTTCAAGCGGCGAAGTCCGCGACAACCGGAAAAATTATCCTCGACTGGACGGAACTGTAATGTACGGAGCATTTAAGCAACACCTCAGCTCGGAGCTCACCGCGATCGAGGACGCTGGCCTGTTTAAGCGGGAGCGCGGTATCGCTGGCCCGCAGGGCCCC
>JAGNOB010000129.1 GCA_017990305.1 Leucobacter sp. | reverse complement strand
GACCGTCAGTATCAAGCAGCACGGCCGAGTTTCGAACCACCTCAGGGGTGATCGGCGCGCCCGCCGCATCGACCGCGTCGATCCGCAGCCACCACGTCGCGGAGATCACGCCGCCGATGCGGCGCGCGGTGAAGAGCCCGGGGACGAGCGCGGTCTCGGTCTGTGCCGGGGCGGAATCGTCGCCCGTCCCACGCGCCGCGCGTACGGCGTTCAGCTCATCCATGCCAGAGATCAGTGCTGGGCTCGCCGAGTCAAACATGGTGAGGTCTGCGTCAAGGAGTTTGTCGATGGCGGCGCGGTCGCCCCCGAGGTAGCCACCGTACATCGTTTCGACGAGTGAGCGGACGCTGGCTGCGAGATCAAGATCGTTCATGCTTCGAGCTTAGGGGTCACAACACGAACACAGAAAAGCTCCCCCGGGGTGAGCCTGATCTCTCAAGCAGACTCCGGGGGAGCTGATCTCTGCGACACGCGGCGACCCGCGTGTCACCTGCGGTTAGCCGCGGGGCTTCTCAACCATTTCGGTGGTCTCGATCTCATCGCCAGGCTGGATGTCGTTGAACTTGCCGAGGCCGATACCAGCCTCGAAGTCCGTCTTCACCTCGGTGACGTCGTCCTTGAAGCGACGCAGCGACTCGATGGCGAGGCCATCGGCGATGACGACACCCTCGCGGATGACGCGTGCCTTCGCGTTTCGGGTAATAGTACCCGAGCGCACGATGACACCGGCAATGTTGCCGAACTTCGAGGAGCGGAAGACCTCGCGAATCTCGGCGACGCCCGACTGAACCTCTTCGTACTCCGGCTTGAGCATGCCCGTGAGCGATGCCTCAATGTCATCAAGCGCGTTGTAGATGACGTTGTAGAAGCGGATGTCGATGCCCTCGCGCGCGGCACGCTCGCGAGCCTTGACGTCGGGGCGCACGTTGAAGCCGATGACGATCGCGTTGTCGATCGTGGCAAGATCCACGTCCGACTCGGTGATCGCGCCGACGCCGCGGTGGAGGATGCGGAGCTGAACCGAATCGTCAACCTCGATCTTCATGAGCGACTCTTCAAGTGCCTCAACAGCACCCGACACGTCACCCTTGATGATGAGGTTGAGCGACTCAACCTTGCCATCCTCAAGCGCCTTCGTGAACTCTTCGAGGCTGATGCGCTTGCGGGCCTTCGCCAGCATTGCGTTGCGCTCTGCTGCCTCACGCTTCTCAGCGATCTGACGCGCAGTGCGATCCTCAGAAACGACAAGGAAGTTGTCGCCGGCGCGAGGCACCGAGGACAGTCCCTGAACCGATACCGGACGCGACGGGAGCGCCTCGAGTACGGCATCGCCGTTCTCGTCGTGCATTGCACGGACGCGACCGTATGCGGTGCCAGCGACAATTGCGTCGCCGACGCGGAGCGTACCGGACTGGATGAGCACGGTTGCAACCGAGCCGCGGCCCTTATCGAGCTTCGCCTCAATCGCGACGCCGCGAGCTTCCTTGTCCGGGTTCGCGCGCAGGTCGAGACCAGCATCCGCGGTGAGGAGCACGGCTTCGAGCAGCTCGGCGATGCCGATGTTGTTCTTCGCCGAGACGTCGACGAACATGACGTCGCCGCCCCACTCTTCAGACACGAGACCGAACTCGGTGAGCTGCTGACGCACCTTCTCAGGGTTCGCAGCTTCCTTATCGATCTTGTTCACTGCGACGACGATCGGCACATTCGCCGACTGTGCGTGGTTCAGTGCCTCAATCGTCTGCGGCATGATGCCATCATCCGCTGCGACAACGAGGATCGCGATATCGGTGACCTGCGCACCACGAGCACGCATGGCGGTGAACGCCTCGTGACCCGGGGTATCGATGAAGGTCAGCGCGCGGTCGACGCCGTCGTGCTGGGTGTGCACCTGGTACGCACCGATGTGCTGCGTGATGCCGCCGGCCTCGCCGCCGCCAACGTTCTCCTGGCGGATCGCGTCAAGCAGGCGGGTCTTACCGTGGTCAACGTGACCCATGACGGTGACAACCGGGGGACGCGGCATAAGCACGTCGTCGCCCTCTTCTTCGAGCTCAGCTTCGATATCAATATCGAATGCCTCGAGGAGCTCGCGGTCCTCGTCCTCCGGCGAGACGATCTGGATCTTGTAACCCAGCTCATCGCCAAGGATCTCGAACGTTGCCTGGTCGAGCGACTCCGTCGCCGTCGCCATCTCACCGAGGTGGAACAGCACGGTTACGAGGTTCGATGCGCTCGTGTCAATCTTGTCGGCGAAGTCCGAAAGCGACGCACCGCGGCGCAGACGGATCTGCGTGGTGCCGTTTCCGCGAGGTACGCTGACGCCGCCAAGTGACGGTGCCTCGCGCATCTCGAATTCTGCGCGCTTTGCCCGCTTCGACTTTCGTGCCTTGCTCTTGGAGCCGCCGCGACCGAACGCGCCGGCAGTGCCTGCACCGCGACCACCACGGCCGCGTCCGGCGAAACCGCCGGCCGGGCGAGGAGCGCCGAAACCGCCACCGGGGCCACCAGCACCGCCGGGGCCGCCACCTGGACGGTTAAAGCCGCCACCTGCACCACCGGGACGCGGAGCGCCACCGGGACGAGGAGCACCACCGGGACGCGGGCCGCCACCGGGACGACCGGGAGCACCGGGACCGCCGGGGCGGGGAGCTGCGGGGCGCGGGATGTTGCCGGGGTTCGGACGATTGCCGCCCATACCCTGGTTTGCCGCAAACGGGTTATTGCCCGGGCGCGGGGGACGGGGGATGCCCATGCCCTGGCTCGAAGCGAACGGGTTGTTACCGGGACGCGGGCCACCGGGCTTCGGGGCACCGGCCTTTGCGCCGCCGGGCTTCGGAGCGCCAGCCTTCGCATCAGCTGCGGGCTTGCCGCCGTCAGCCTTCGTCTCCTCAGCCGGAGCCGCTGCTGCCTCGGGGGCAGCGGGAGCCGCGGGGGTGGGAGCTGCCGGAGCCGGCGCAGCCTTCGGAGCTGCGGGGGCCGGAGCCTCAGCAGCCGGCGCTGCGGGAGCCGGAGCTCCTGGCTTCGGGGCACCGGGACGTGCTGGCTTCGGCGCGCCGGGCTTCTTCGGGGCAGCGGACTTTGCCGGTGCCGCCTCAGCCGCGGGCTCGCCTGCCTTCACGAGTTCGGGGTGGTCCTTGACGAAGGCCCGGAGCTTGCGCACCGTCGGGGGCATGATCGTCGAGGACGGGGTTTTGACGAACTCGTTGAGTTCGGCATTCAAAATTTCGACCGCTTTTTTGCTCTCAATACCGAGCTCTTTAGCGATCTCGCTTACGCGTGGGTTAGCCACTTTTCTCCTGTCTGGGTTCACGCCAGACAGGCGAGAACCAAAATTACCGGACGGGTCTCATTGTGAGCCGCTCATTACTTGTCCATCAGCATTTTCAGCCTGTTCTCTAGTGGTTGAACATCGAGTTGCCTCGACGCTCTGAGTGCTCGCGCGAAGGTCCCACGCTGCACTGCAAGATTCATGCACTCTGCGGTCTCGTGCACCCAAGCGCCTCGCCCTGGCAGCACAGCACGGTCATCGATAATCAGATGACCGTCACGCACCACCACACGAAGGAGTTCCGCGCGCGCCGCCCGTGTCTTACAGGCAACGCAAGTCCGAATCGGATCCATCTTACCAGCTTCCAGCCGTGCGCGTCTCCGGGTGCCCCCGCATTGCACAGGAACACCCGGAGAAATTGTGTTGTTTCGTCGCTCTGCGACTCAGTCGTTCATGATCGAGTCGGGCTGGATATCAATCTTTGCGCCCGTGAGCTTTGCGGCGAGGCGAGCATTCTGGCCCTCCTTGCCGATCGCCAGCGAGAGCTGGAAGTCGGGCACGAGCGCCCGAACCTGCTTGAGCGACTCGTTGATCATGAACACGTCAGTCACCTTCGCGGGCGAGAGCGCGTTGGCGACGAACTTGGGCAGCTCCGGCGAGTAATCAACAATGTCGATTTTCTCCTCGCCGAGTTCGTTCATGACCGCGCGAACACGGCTGCCCATTTCACCGATGCAGGTGCCCTTCGCGTTGATGCCCGCCTGCTTCGCGCGCACTGCGACTTTGCTGCGGTGCCCAGCTTCGCGAGCGAGCGAGACAATCTCGACGAGCCCCTCGCCGAGCTCGGGAACCTCACGTTCGAACAGCTTCCGCACGAGGCCCGGGTGAGTGCGAGAAAGCACAATCTGCGGCCCCTTGAGCCCCTTCGACACGCTCGTCACGTACACGCGGATGCGGGCTCCGTGCGTGTACTCCTCACCCGGGATCTGCTCCTCGGGAGGGATGATGCCCTCGACCTCACCGAGGTCGACATGCACCATGCGAGGGTTGGGTCCCTGCTGAATGACGCCTGAGACGACCTGGCCTTCCTTGTCCTTGAACTGGCCAAGCACCGCATCGTCTGACAGGTCACGCAGTCGCTGGAAAATAACCTGCTTCGCTGCGCTGGAGGCGACCCGTCCGAACTCATCGGTCGTCACCGCTGCCTCGCCAATCACGTTGCCGTTGTCGTCCTCTTCAGGAACGAGCACCGTGATCTCGCCGTTCTTCCGGTCAAGGGTCACCCGAACGTCCTCGGGCGATGGCACTGTGAGGTTCTGGTTCTCAGCGTGACGGAGGTACGCGGAATGGACAGCCTGCTCGATAATCTCGGCGAGCTCCTCGAAGGGGGTCTCCTTCTCGCGCTCGAGCCCCCGCAGCATGGCAAGATCGATCTTCACGGTTTCCTCCTGGATATTGAGATGTCTATTCAGATGTTCCGGCAGATGTTCGCGCTCGGATAGTCCATAAGAATAGCTCACCGTCCCCAATCTGACCTCCCGGTACGCTTGGAGTATGATCAGCGTTCCCGAGCATGAACCCTCAACCGGCGCACCGCACTCTCTCTCCGCGCTGGGAGTGGTGCTCGTCGCTGCCGGTCGCGGTGAGCGACTCGGCGCCGGGATCCCGAAGGCCTTCGTCGAGCTCGGCGGGCGCACCCTCATCGAACATTGCACGTCGATCGTGACCGGTCTGCCGAGCGGTGGGCACCTCGTCATCGTTGTTCCTGAGGACTCGGCAGCGGAGACCCTTGGTCGCGTGTCCAACGTCATCCCCAGCGGTTCTTCTTGGGAAGTCTCAGTCACCCCTGGTGGTCGCGAACGACACGAGTCAGTGCGATTCGGGCTCGACGCCCTGCATGACCAGGCAGACATCGTCCTCGTCCACGACGCCGCGCGTCCGCTCGCGCCCGCCGAACTGTTCGAACGGGTCGCAGCGGAAGTGCGTCGCACGGGGAGCTCGGTTATCCCCGCGCTTGCCGTCACAGACACACTGAAGCGCGTTTCGGCTGACGGTGTCGTGCATGAGACCGTCGACCGCGCACCGCTGGTGGCGGTGCAGACGCCACAGGGTTTTCCGCGTGAGCAGCTCGCTGCAGCGCACGACCGGCTCGGATCGGGTGGCGCACACGAAGGCACGGGTCAGCCGACTGACGATGCAGAGGTTGTGCAGCGTGCCGGCGGCACGGTGCGCACCGTCCCAGGTGACACACTTGCGCACAAGCTCACCACTCCCGGTGACCTCGCTGTACTTGAGGCGCTCCTGGCCTCGCAGAACGGAGACCCCCGATGAGCACCTTCCCAGATATTCGTGTCGGCTCAGGCTTCGACGTTCACGCGTACGATCACGAGTCGCCGCTGCGGCTCGCCGGCGTTGACTGGCCGGGTGAGCCTGGCCTGTCCGGGCACAGCGACGGCGACGCGGTCTGCCACGCGGTCGTCGACGCGCTGCTCTCGGCAGCGGGGCTCGGCGACATCGGCGGGCTCGTCGGAGTCGACGACCCTGCCACACACAACGCAGCAAGCACTGGGTTCGTGCAGCTCGCGCTGCAGCAGCTGGCGGAGGCGGGGTTTCGCCCAGTGAACGTTTCGGTGCAGGTCATCGGCAACCGGCCGAAGTTTGCGCCGCGCAGGCGTGAAGCGGAAGCGGTGATGACCGAGCTCGTCGGCGCACCCGTCTCACTCAGCGCGACAACCACTGACACTCTCGGCTTCACGGGCCGCGGCGAGGGCATCGCCGCAATTGCTACGGCGCTCATCGTCCGTTCCGCGTAACTGCCCGGCCTGGCTCGGGTAGCGCCACCTGCACGGGCGTGACCCTGCCACGCTCGACCGCAA
>JAGNOB010000128.1 GCA_017990305.1 Leucobacter sp. | reverse complement strand
GGCGATCCGTGCAAACGGCATTGCCTCGGGTAAGAAGGAAGTGCGCGAGCGCGCCATCGAAGTGCTCGAGCAGGCTGGGCTGAGCGACGCTGAGAAGCGCATGAAGCAGTACCCGCACCAGTTCTCAGGCGGCATGAAGCAGCGCGCCCTCATCGGCATCGGCCTGTCAGCCAAACCCGAACTGCTCATCGCCGATGAGCCGACGAGCGCGCTCGATGTGACCGTGCAGCGAGTGGTGCTTGACCACCTTGCGAAGCTCACGAGCGACCTTGGCACGGCTGTTGTCTTCATTACGCACGACCTCGGCCTCGCTGCCGAGCGCGCTGAGAAGCTCATCGTGATGTACCAGGGCAACATCGTCGAGTCGGGCCCGAGCCGTGAGATCCTGCAGGATCCGCAGCACCCCTACACGAAGCGACTGGTAGCCGCTGCTCCGAGCCTCGCATCGCGTCGTATCGGATCAGCTGCGGGCATGCCAGCGGCCCCGACCAGCACCTTCGACGTGGCCGCACTTGCGGACGCCGAGAACCGTGGTGGCAAGATCGGCGAACCGCTGATCCAGGTCGAGAACCTGCGCAAGGTGTACAAGCTGCGCAAGGGCAACTTCAAGAGCGAGGACTTTGTCGCAGTTGACGGTGCCAACTTCACCATCAATCGCGGCGAGACCCTTGCACTCGTTGGCGAGTCCGGTTCGGGCAAGTCAACGATCGCGAAGATGGTGTTGCAGCTTGAGGAGCCGACTGGCGGAACGGTGACGATCGCTGGGAAGGACACCGCGAAGCTCTCGAGCCGAGAGCTGTTCGATCTGCGTCGCACGCTCCAGCCTGTATTCCAGGACCCGTATGGCTCGCTTGATCCGCTGCACAACATCGGCAACACGATCATGGAGCCGCTGAACATCCACAAGGTCGGTGACATGGCGAGCCGCAAGCGGCGCGTCAATGAGCTGCTCGATCAGGTCTCGCTGCCGCGTGAACTCGCGAGCAGGTACCCGAACGAGTTGTCGGGTGGTCAGCGGCAGCGTGTCGCCGTGGCCCGTGGCCTCGCGCTCAAGCCTGACATTCTCGTCCTCGACGAGGCTGTCTCAGCGCTCGACGTGCTTGTGCAGGCGCAGGTCCTCGACCTCCTTGCCGAACTGCAGCGTGACCTTGGCCTCACCTATCTCTTCATCACGCACGACCTCGCGGTTGTGCGGCTCATCGCTGACCGCGTGTGCGTCATGCAGCAGGGCAAGATTGTCGAGCAGGCGAGGACAGAGGATGTGTTCGAGAACCCGCAGATGGAGTACACCAAGAACCTCCTCGCGGCGATCCCGGGCGCTTCGATCGAACTCGGTGTTGGCAGCTCGGGCGGTCACGTCCCGCATACGCCGACAACAGCGGGTGGAACCGCGCCCTTCGAAGGCGGGGGCCCAATCGGGGCAATCATCTAACCGCACAGAGTGCACGTAGTTGCGCAGGGGAGGCTCGTCAAACGACGGCCTCCCCTGCGTATTTCTATGATGGCGAAGCAGCGAGATCACGATTCGTGAGTCATTGTTACAAGCCGCTCCTGCTGTGCGTAACTGGGCCGGTAGTGTAGAGATGTTCTGAAAACAATTGTGGCGAGCAGTGACGTTCGCCTGTGTTTCCAATGGAGGAAGAATTGAAGAAGAAACTATTTACCTCGGTCGCTCTCGCCGGCGCTGCTGCGCTGCTGCTGAGCTCCTGCGCATCGGGTGATAACGGCGACTCCGGTGGCGGCACCTCGGGTGGTGCAATCACCGTCGGTACGACCGACGTTGTCACCGCGCTCGACCCCGCCGGCTCATACGACAACGGTTCGTTCGCCGTTATGACGAACGTCTACCCGTTCCTGCTCAACCACGAGATTGGCTCGAGCGACGTTGCTCCCGACATCGCAGAGTCCGCCGAGTTCACCGAGCCCACCCAGTACACGGTGAAGCTCAAGGCCGGCCTGAAGTTCGCAAACGGCAACGACCTCACGAGCTCCGACGTGAAGCACACCTTCGACCGGCAGGTGGCAATCGCGGAGCCCACCGGCCCGTCGAGCCTCCTCGAGAACCTTGAGAGCGTCGAAGCTGTCGACGAGACCACCGTCATTTTCCACCTCAAGGAAGCGAACGACCAGACCTTCCCGCAGGTGCTGTCCACTCCGGTCGCACCGATCGTTGACGAGGACGTGTTCCCAGCCGACAAGCTCGCCACCGACGAGGAGATCGTCAAGGGGAAGGGCTTTGCCGGCCAGTACACGCTCGAGAGCTTCAAGAAGAACGACCTCGCTTCGTACAAGGCGTTCGATGGCTACCAGGGGCTGTGGGGCGCTGCGAAGACAGATACGGTCAACACCAAGTACTTCGCAAACGAGACCAACCTCAGCCAGGCCATGGAGACGAAGGCAATTGACGTCGCCTTCCGCAGCCTGTCTGCAACCGACACCGAGAAGCTTGGCAAGACCGATGGGCTGAAGCTCGTTGACGGCCCCGGCGGTGCCATCCGCTACATCGTCTTCAACTTCGATACCCAGCCGTTCGGTGCGAAGACGGCCGACGCTGATCCTGCCAAGGCGCTCGCGGTGCGCCAGGCCGCAGCCGATCTCATCGACCGCTCGAAGATCGCCTCGCAGGTCTATAAGGACACGTTCACCCCGCTGTTCAGCCCGGTTGCGCAGGGCTTCACCGGTGCGACCGAGTCGTTCAAGGAACAGTACGGTGACAAGCAGGGCGGCGCCGATTCGGCTGCGGCCAAGGCTCGCCTCGAGGCGGCCGGCATCGAGCTCCCGGTGACGCTGCAGCTGCAGTACAACCCGGATCACTACGGTGACGCGTCAGCTGAGGAGTATGCGCTCGTGAAGCAGCAGCTCGAGGCTGACGGCGTCTTCGCGGTTGACCTGCAGTCGACTGAGTGGGGCCAGTACTCGAAGGACTTCCCGGCTGACGCGTACCCCGCGTACCAGCTCGGCTGGTTCCCCGACTTCTCGGACGCCGACAACTTCCTGACGCCCTTCTTCGTCAACGGTGGTTTCTTCAACAACCACTACGATTCGCCGAAGATCAACGAACTCATCGGTAAGCAGCGCGTCACTGTCGACCCGACCGAGCGCACCGCGATCATCGAGGAAGCCCAGGCACAGGTTGCTCAGGACGTTCCGATGATCCCGCTGCTGCAGGGCACGCAGGTCGCGATCACGACCGATGCGATTGACGGCGTTGTCCTCGACGGCTCCTTCAAGTTCCGCCTCGGAACGATCACCAAGAACTAGTAGTGCGTAGCCGTTGCGGGGAGGAGGCCTTCAGGCCCCCTCCCCGCACGGCGTGAGCATCATGACTTCTCTCGAAACCTCGACGGCGCCGTCGACACCGAAAGCGCCGAAACGTCCCTCCGGTGGCGGCCTCTGGCGCTATATTCTGTGGCGCGCAGTGCTCATTATCCCCACCGTCTTTATCCTCGTCACGATGGTGTTCCTGCTCATGCGGACCATCGGAGACCCGATTACCGCGTCCGTTGGTGGCAAGCTGCCGCCCGACGAACTCGCCCGCCGCATCGCCGATGCCGGCTACGACCGCCCGGTCTTCGTGCAGTACATCGAATACCTCGGTCAGGTCTTCACAGGCAACTTCGGCACGACGCTCAGCGACCACCGCCCAGTGACCGAAGTGATCATGACGTTCGGCTCGGCCACGCTCGAACTCGCATTCTTTACGCTGATCGTCGCGTTCATCGTCGGGATCCCGCTTGGTATGCTCGCGGCCTACTACCGTGACCGCGGCCCAGACGCCTCACTGCGCATCTTCGCGATCCTTACCTACGCGACCCCGGTGTTCTTCTCTGGCCTGCTCATGAAGCTTGTTTTCGGAGTATGGCTCGGCTGGTTCCCACTCTCTGGCCGCGCGTCCATTGCGACTGAACTGCAAATTGAAATGCTTGGAAACCCCAGCGGCTTCTACCTCATTGACGCGTTCCGTACGGGAAACATGGCGAACGTCGGCGACGTGCTCATGCACGCAGTATTGCCCGCGCTGACGCTCGGCCTCATGACCGCGGGAGTGTTCCTGCGGCTCGTGCGCACCAACATGATTGGCACTCTCGGGCGCGAGTACATCGACTCTGGCCGTTCGCGCGGCGTCACTGAGTTCCGGCTCGTCACCAAGCATGCCTACCGTCCAGCGCTCATCCCGATCATCACAGTCATCGGCATGCAGATCGCGATGCTCCTCGCCGGTGCGGTGCTGACCGAAACGACGTTCGAATGGAAGGGCCTCGGCTTCCAGCTGGCCCACTATCTCAGCGCGCGCGACTTCATCGCGGTCCAGGGCATTGTCGCCCTTCTCGCGGTCATTGTCGCCCTGAGTAACTTCGTGGTCGACATCATCGCGGCGCTCATCGACCCGAGAGTGAGGTACTGAGGTGACTGATACGACTTCGCTCATCATCGGATCCGGCCCCAGCCGTGAACGCGGCTGGCACTCCTGGCCGATCATTAAGCAGCTCCGACAGAGCGTCGGCTTGCAGCGCGGCATGCTCATCGCTGGCCTTGCGCTCATCGCGTTTTTTGTGATCCTTGCTGTGTTCGCACCGATGATTGCACCGTACGAATTCAACGCGCTCTCGGGGCCCGACGGTGACTTCGGTTCCCGTACGCCGCCATCCGCGGCGCACCCGTTCGGCACGACGATCGCTGGCTACGACGTGATGTCTCGTGTGATCTGGGGCTCCCGCACGGCGCTCATCGTGATCATCATCGCGGTGCTTGCGTCGATCTTCGCTGGCTCGCTGCTCGGGCTTGTCTCTGGATACATCGGTGGCGCGCTCGACCGCGTGCTCGTGATGCTCACGGACGCAATCTACGCATTCCCGTCGCTGCTGCTCGCGATCGTCATGTCCATCGTGATCTCCGGCGGCCAGTCGAGCCTCTGGGGCGGTATTTGGTCGGCATCACTGTCGATCACCGTGGTGTTCATCCCGCAGTACTTCCGCGTCGTACGTTCCGAGGTCGTGCGTGTGAAAGCCGAAGCATTTGTCGAGTCTGCGCGCGTCATCGGTGCGAGCCGCTCACGGATCATGTTCAAGCATGTGTTCCGCAACTCAACGCGGTCGCTGCCGCTCGTGTTCACACTCAACGCGTCAGAATCGATCCTCACCCTCGCAGGCCTCGGCTTCCTCGGGTTCGGCATCGAGCCGAACTCGGCCGCCGAGTGGGGCTACGACCTGAACAAGGCTGTCGGCGATGTCACGAACGGTGTGTGGTGGACGAGCCTGTGGCCCGGCCTCGCGATCGTCCTCATCGTGATGGGGCTCACCCTCACGGGTGAGAGCCTGAACGACCTCGCCGATCCGCGCCTGCGCAGTCGGCGCCGAGCGAAGGCAGGCAGCGGAGCGGTCGCAGACACGGCGATGGAAGATGCTCCGGGCGCAGCTCCCGCCTCCGATGCTGGCCTGGAAGGGGGAGCGCGATGAATGACGTATTGCAGATCCGAGACCTCGAGGTCACGTTCGCGACCGATCACGGCGATGTAAAGGCGGTCGACGGAGTCTCGCTCGCGGTGCAGCCGGGCCGTGTGCTCGCAGTTGTTGGCGAGTCGGGGTCTGGCAAGACTGTGTCAGCGCGGACCGTACTCGGGCTCTTACCCGAAACCGCGGTTGCGCAGGGGTCGGTGCTGTTGGCGCCACGCGCAGGCGGTGAGCCGAATGACGTGCTGCACCTCACTGCGGACCAACTGCGAGCGGTTCGTGGTCGCGATGTCGCAATGGTGTTCCAAGAGCCATCGACAGCGCTGAATCCCGTCTACACGATCGGCTGGCAGATCGGTGAGGGGCTGCGCGCCCACGGAAAGTACTCGAAGAAGCAGCTGCGTGATCGAGCGATCGAGATGCTCGAACTCGTGGGCCTTCCCGACCCTTCCGATCGCGTCGACTACTACCCGCATCAGCTCTCTGGCGGGCAGAAACAGCGCGTGATGATTGCGATGGCGCTCGCGTTGAAGCCTGGCCTCATCGTTGCCGACGAGCCGACGACGGCGCTCGACGTGACGGTGCAGGCCGAGATCCTCGACCTTCTCCGTTCGCTGCGCGACGAACTCGGCACCGCGATCCTGCTCATCACCCACAACATGGGGGTGGTGGCGGATCTCGCTGACGATGTCGCCGTGATGTATCAGGGCAAGGTTGTCGAGCAGGCCCCGGTG
>JAGNOB010000127.1 GCA_017990305.1 Leucobacter sp. | reverse complement strand
TACGTCACGGGCCCGGCGGGGTTTAGCTCTGACCTCTCAGCGGCATTCTCAGGCATCGACGGGCTGCTCCTAGGCGTCGCCCTCATCGCGGTGTTCATCATCCTCATCATCGTCTACCGCTCACTCCTGCTCCCAGTCGCCGTGCTCTCGACGAGCATGTTCGCGCTCTGCGTTGCGCTACTCACGGTGTGGTGGCTGGCGAAGGCCGGCGTCATCCTGCTCAGCGGGCAGACCCAAGGCATCCTGTTCATCCTCGTCATCGGCGCCGCAACCGACTACTCACTGCTCTACGTGTCACGCTTCCGCGAAGAGCTCCGCGTCACCACCGACAAGTGGCGGGCGACGATGCGGGCCGTGCGCGGCTCGTTCGAGCCGATTGTCGCCTCCGGCGGCACCGTCATCGCTGGCCTTCTCTGCTTACTCCTCAGCGACCTCAAGTCAAACAGCACGCTCGGCCCAGTCGCCGCGATCGGCATCGTGTTCGCAATGCTCGCAGCACTCACACTGCTCCCAGCCCTGCTCTTCGCCTTCGGCCGCGCCGCCTTCTGGCCGCGCCGACCGAAGTATGAGCCCGACGTCGTCGAGGCAGAACACGGCATGCCCCAGGGCGGGATCTGGAGTAAGTTCGCCGCGCTCATCCGTCGCAGGCCGCGCGCGATCTGGGTGACGACGGCGATCGTGCTCGCCGTCGGTGCGCTCGGCGTCACGCAGCTCAACGCCGTCGGCGTGCCCCAGTCCGATCTCGTCATCGGCTCCTCCGAGGCGCGCGATGGCCAGGCCGCGCTCGGCGAGCACTTCCCTGGCGGATCGGGCAGCCCCGCGCAGATTGTGGTTCCCGAGAGCGAACTGCAGACCGCCGCCGACGTGTTGCTCGGCCACGCCGGCATCGACGGCGTCTCAGTCATGTCGCAGGACTCACCCAGCGGATCCGCTCCTGTCACCTCCGGCGGCATCTCCGCGTTCGGCCCCCCGGGCACCCCTGCGCCCGAGCCAACCGTGGTCGACGGCGAGGTCATGCTGCAGGCGACACTCACCGCTGCGGCGGACTCCGACGCAGCAGCAGACACCGTGCGCACCCTGCGCGCGGAACTCTCCGACGCCGTGCCAGGAGCACTCGTCGGCGGGGTGACCGCGACAGCGATCGACACGAACACCGCATCGATTCACGACCGCAACCTCATCATCCCCGTCGTGCTCGCGGTGATCCTCGTCATCCTCATGCTGCTGCTGCGCAGCGTGGTTGCGCCGATCCTGCTTGTGCTCACGACAGTACTCTCGTTCGGCACTGCCCTCGGAGTCTCCGCGCTCGTGTTCAACGGCATCTTCGAATTCCCCGGCGCGGACCCTGCGGTCCCGCTGTTCGGCTTCATCTTCCTCGTCGCCCTCGGCATCGACTACAACATCTTCCTCATGACCCGGGTGCGCGAGGAATCCGTGAAGCACGGCACCCGCGAGGGAATTCTCCGCGGCCTGACGATCACCGGCGGCGTGATCACCTCAGCCGGCCTCGTGCTCGCGGCGACGTTCGCGGCCCTCGCAGTGATCCCGATCCTGTTCCTCGTGCAGATCGCGTTCATTGTCGCGTTCGGCGTCTTGATCGACACGTTCATCGTGCGCTCGCTGCTCGTACCGGCTCTGAGCTACGACATCGGCCGGAAAATCTGGTGGCCGTCGAAGCTCTCGAAGGCTGTCGAAGGCAGTTGAGTTGTGAGATATTGAGACCATGCTCGACCAGACGAAGCTGCCCCTCACCGACGACCGAGTGAGACTGCGGCCGCTGCGTGATGCTGACGCGACAGCATACGCGGCCGGCTCAGCAGACACCGACGTGCGGCGGCACGCCCACCTGCCTGAACCCGAGTACACCCCCGAGTCCGTGCGCCGCATGATCGAGCGCGACGCACGGCCCGGGCTCGAACGAGGCGACCTCGCGGTGCTTGCCATTGCGGAGGCCTCGAGCGATGCGTTCGCGGGCAGCCTCGTACTCTTCGACGTCGCAGCCGACCGAGCGGAAGTGGGCTTTTGGCTGCACCCCGACGCACGGGGGAAGGGATACGCGAGCGCTGCCCTTGCGCTCGCGGCGGAGTTCGCTCGGGCCTCCGGCCTCACGACGCTCACCGCGCGCACCGTCACTGATAACGCCGGCTCCCAACGGGTGCTCGACGCAGCAGGCTTCGAGCAGCGCGGATCAGAGACCGGGGTCGCCCCGTCGGGGCACAAGGTCGAGCTCATGCACTACGCGTTGTCTCTTCACGACCGGGCCTAGCCCGGCCACGCGCCTCACTCGGTCGGTGTCGCGGTGGCCCGCACCTCGCGGAACCTCGGATGCATGAACACAAAGAGTGCGACGATAGCCATAAGTACCCCACTCACGATCACGGGGAGCAGCGGCCAGACCCCGTAGAGCGTTGTGCTCAGGGCGGGCGCAATCACGAACGTCAGGCCGTTCGTCGCCCCGATGAGCCCCGCAAGGCCGCCCTGTTCGTCGTTGCGCATGAGCAGCGTCGGGCCAGCCGTATATCCGGGGGTCGCGATGCCGAGGCCGAAACCCACGAGCACGGTTCCAACGATGAGCAGTGTGAGCCCCGCGTTGGGCGCGAGCATGGCGAATCCGACGACCGCGATCGTCGACCCGACACGGAGCAGCACCGCGGGTGACCACCCCGAGCGCGGAACGACGACAGCCTGCGCGAACACCATGCCGATGCCGGCGACGAGCATCACCCCGCCCGTCGTGAGGGCGGTCATGCGGCCGTCAAGTCCGAGCCGATCCTGCACAATGAAGCCGATGATGATCTGGAAGAAGCCGAGCGCCGTGAACATTCCAAAGCCCGCGAGCAGGAACGGCCACACCCGTGAGTCCGTTGCTCGCACGCGGGCTGGGTGCTCGATGAGGTCGCGCTGGGGCTCGGGCCGCAGGCTCACCATCGTGACAAGCGCGGCAAGCGCGAGCAGTGCGGGGATGACGATGAGCGGAACAAGCAGCCCGAGGCCCGCGAGCACTCCCCCGACGATCGCGCCCGCAATCATCGCGACGCCCTGCACCGCTCCGACGCCCGCCATCCCGCGCACGCGCGCCTCCTCGGTGTCGGTAACTCGGGCGATGAAGGTTTGCGCGGTCGGTGCGACCGCGGAGATCGCGAGGCCAAAGCCCACACCGCGCAGCAGCACGAACAGCACAAACAGAGCGGTGCCGACAATGACCCCACTCATACCGAGTGCCGCCGCCCACGCAAACAGCGCCATCGTTGCTGCCCCGAGCAACAGGGCGGTGGTGAGCACTGGCTTCGTGCCGTGCGTCTGCGACCGTCGGCCCCAGAACTGACTCGTGAGCACCACCATGATCGCGGCAGCACTCACCGTCACGCCGACCTGCCATTCGGCAAGCCCCACCTCTCGGGCGAGCGGTGCGATGATCGGGCTGAGCGTCATCTGAGCGAGATAGACAAGGAAGACGAGGGCGAGGAGCAGCGGCACCTGCGTGCGGGGTGCTGCGCTGGCGGGTTGCTCGGTCATGACGGATCCTCGTCTCGTTCGCGACGCTGGCAGTGCTGTGCAGTGCAGCCCAGTGGAGTGCAACACACATTGCGCATTCATCAGACGAATGTTAACACACGGAAATCGCCGCGTACAGCCTTCCCAGGCTCACCCCAGGCTCACCCCAGGCGCTCGAGTGCGCGCCCGATCACCCGTGCCGCCTCAGGGAATGCTCCGGGGTTCGGGCCCGAGAAGTTCAGCCTGATGAAGATTCCTGCGGGTTCCGCTGGGAACCACTCATTGCCGGGCGTGATGAGCACCCCGTCATCCTCGCACGCGCGCACGAGCAGCGGCAGCGCAATCGCGTCAGGAAGCTGCATCCAGAGGTTCAGGCCGCCGCGCGGAACCGCGGCGAGGTGCGCGGCTGGTGCGTGCTCTGCGAGGCTGTCAATCAGCAAGTCACGGCGGGCCCGCAG
The DNA here is from genome assembly GCA_017990305.1 of Leucobacter sp. Lineage (GTDB taxonomy): Bacteria > Actinomycetota > Actinomycetes > Actinomycetales > Microbacteriaceae > Leucobacter. Next base: position 2,236 of record JAGNOB010000127.1, on the reverse strand, counting down.
CTGCTGCCGGAGCCCTCGCAGGTGGGTACGCCACGCCGGCTGGGTGACGATATCGAGGGCCGCGGCCTGCAGGATCCCGCTCACGTACATGGACGACGCACCCCTGTCGGCAAGGATCCGCTCCCTGGCCGGCCCGCGCGCAACAACCCCAGCGACCCTGATCGCAGGCGACACGCTCTTCGTGAGCGATCGAATATAGACGACGTGTCCCGCGTCATCCAGGGCCGCGAGCGGGCTCGACTCGGAGGTAATACCGAAGTCGTGCGCCCAATCGTCTTCGACGATGAACGCGTCGCGCGCGCGGACGACGTCAAGGATCTGCCTGGCCCGCTCCGGCGACCACTGCGCACCGGTCGGGTTCGCGTACGTTGGCTGGGCATAGAAGACGCGCGCGCCCGTCTCGTCGAACGCACGGTCAAGATCGGCCGGGTCGGGGCCACTTGGCCCGCTCGCCACCGGCACGAGCCGCACGCCAGCCTGTGCCGCAGCGAGGATGGCACCCCAGTACGTCGGCGATTCGACGAGCAGTGGCTGGCCCGCGGTCACGAGCGCTCGGAAGGTCGAACTCAGGCCACTCTGACTGCCTGGCAACACAATAACGTCGCTCGCCGCGGGCGGCGTCACCCCGACCGGCGTCGCCTGCGCGAGTTCGGCAGCGAACCAGGCTTGCAGTTCGGGCAGCCCGGACACCGGCGAGCGCGTGACCGCGGTGTCGCTGCGCCCAGCCCGGGTGAGTGCGGCGCGGATGAGGCGCTCGGGCAGCAGCTCGCGGTCAGGGTACCCGGCGTGCAGGGCGATCGCGCCGTGCGGGGTGGGGCGCATCGTCACGGATGCGTCAGGGAGTCGGTGCTGCGGCGAGCGCAGCGCCGACGTCTGCCAGCCGAAGTCGAGGGGGCGGGCCGTGCGAACGGCGCGCACGAACGTGCCGATGCCGGGACGAGTCTCAATGAGGCCGCGCGCGCTCAGTGTGCGCAGGGCCTTCTGCACGGTCACCGGACTGGCCTCGTACTCGGCGACGATGGCGCGCGTTGCTGGGAGCCTGGCTCCTGCAGGGGCGCGGGAGATCCACTCGAGGAGGCCCTCCGCAATACGCGAACTGCTATCATCGTTCATGAGTCAACATAGTAGCGCTACTCTCAAATCACGGGAAGCGGTATCGTCCCCGCGCGCAGGCCTGCTGTGGGGCCTCCTCGGAGTGCTCGCGTTCTCGTTCACGGTGCCGTTCACCCGCGTCGCGGTCGCCGGCCTGTCGCCGTTGTTCATCGGTTCTGGCCGCGCCGTCGTCGCCGCCGTTCTCGCCGCACTCGCACTCGCGCTCACTCGGCAACGGCCGCCACGCGGCACTCAGTGGTGGCGGCTTGCGGTGGTCGCGGCCGGTGTCGTCCTCGGGTTTCCACTCCTTACCTCGCTCGCCCTGGCCACCGCATCAGCGAGCCACGGCGCCGTGGTCATCGCGTTGCTCCCCGCGGCGACGGCCGTGATGACGGTGGTGCGCACCGGCGAGCGGCCCGGTCTCGCGTTCTGGATCGCGGCAACGATCGGCGCGGTCGCGGCAGTCGTGTTCGCAGCGCTACAGGGCGGCGGGCTCGGCAGTCTGTCCTGGCATGACCTGCTGCTGTTCGCCGCGGTGCTCGCAGCCGCTGTCGGTTACGCGGAGGGTGGCCTGCTCGCACGGGAGCTCGGCGCGTGGCAGACAATCTCGTGGGCGCTGATCGTCGCGGCCCCACTCACGATGCTCCTCACCGGTGTCGCCATCGCCCAGCAGCCGCCGAGTGCAACTCCGACAGAGTGGGCAGCGTTCGGCTACCTCGCCGTCTTCAGCATGTTCCTCGGTTTCTTCGCCTGGTACAGGGGCCTCGAGATTGGCCCGATGGCTCAGGTGAGCCAGGTGCAGCTCGTGCAGCCGGTGTTTACGCTGGTGTGGGCCTCGATGCTGCTGCGTGAACCTGTCGGCTGGCTCACCATGCTCGGCGCCCTCGCAGTCATCGCCAGCGCCGCGCTAGCGGTGCGCACCCGGATCCGCACCCCCACGCTCCCACCCGAAAGGCAATCATGAATTTCACTGGCCTGAGCGCGTTTCCGCTCACCCCCGTCACCGACGACGGCATCGACGAGGGCAGCTACACAGGCATCATCGAACGCATCGCAGCCGCAGGTGTCGATTCCATCTGCGCGCTCGGCTCGACGGGGGCATACGCATACCTCACGCGTGCGGAACGCTCCCGCGTCGCAGACC
>JAGNOB010000126.1 GCA_017990305.1 Leucobacter sp. | reverse complement strand
TGCAAATGGGTAGCCTCGGTGTCGAACGCGCGGGTCTCCACCATGTCGCGATACCACTGCTTGTACTCTTCGATACCAACGCCATCAAGCTCCGCTGCATAGTCTGCTGCGGAGCTTGATGGGGAGTACCGACCTTCGGCGTTAAGGAAGCGAATCGGCTCTGGATCCACCATGTCAACGGCGAGCTGCTGGGTCTGGCTCATAGTGGTCAAGTGTATCGACGGGGTTCATACGAACCGGGATATATAGCCCCGCTCCGGGGCCTGCTCAGCCGCGCCCGCGCGCGCCGCTCACCCCGCTCATTGCCCTGATCCGCTCGCGCAATTCGCGCCCTCCTGCAAGAATTGACCGCATGCGACTCATCATGCGTGTCCTCGTCTCAACCTTCGCGCTCTGGCTGACGACCCTCATTGTCGGCGGCTCAGGACCGCGCGGTTTCTGGATCGAGCCCATCAACGATGACCCCTACTCCCCGCTCATCACGATGCTCCTCGTCGCGCTCGTCTTCGGGCTCGTCAACGGCACGCTCGGACGCATCGTGCGAATCGTGTCAATCCCCCTCTATATTCTGACGCTCGGCCTCTTCGGGCTCATCGTGAACGGGATACTGATCTCGGTGATCGCCTGGCTCTCAGGGGCTGCGGGATTCGGCTTGCACGTCGACGGCTTCTGGTGGGGTGTGCTCGGCGCTATCGTCATGTCTCTGCTCGCGAGCATCATGAACGGCCTACTTGGCACGAACCGGAAGCGGAAGCGGTAGCTCACGCCTCGGGCTGGCCTGCCCCTGACGCCGCAGCAGGCCTCCCTGCCCCGTGGGAGAATGGGACAGGACTGCGCCCGCACCCGTGTGCGGCGCCCATCAACTTGCTGCACGCCCCGACACAACGGAGATCACATGACGAGCCTGCCCTCGCAGCCCATCAGCCCCCTCGACGGCCGCTACCGGAAGGCCGTTGAAGGCCTGGGCGACACGCTTTCCGAGGCCGGCCTGAACAAGGCTCGCGTGCACGTGGAGGTCGAGTGGCTTGCCTACCTCACCGCGCACTCGCTGCTCGGCGGAACCCCGATGGACGATGCGCAGCTCGCATCACTCCGCAAGTGGGCGGCAGACTTCGGTCAGCCCGAAATCGACGAGCTCGCTGAGACCGAAAAGACGACTCAACACGATGTGAAGGCCGTCGAGTACCTTGTGCGCGCTCGGCTCGAGTCGCAGGGGCTCGGCGAGTTCGCAGAGCTCACGCACGTCTGCTGCACGAGCGAGGACATCAACAACCTGTCGTACGCGCTCACCGTGAAGCAGGCGATCGCTGACGTGTGGCGGCCGAAGTTCGTCGCCGTCATCGACGAGCTTGAGCGCCAGGCAGGCCTCTACCGCGACCTCGCCATGATGAGCCGCACGCACGGCCAGCCCGCAACTCCCACGACGCTCGGCAAGGAGCTCGGCGTCTTCGTCTACCGTCTGCGCCGTCAGCTGCGGCAGATCGACGCTGTCGAGTACCTCGGGAAGTTCTCTGGCGCTACAGGAACGTTCGCCGCCCACCTCGCCGCAGATCCCACGGCCGACTGGGAGACGATTTCGCGGGAGTTCGTTGAGGGCCTTGGGCTCGACTGGAACCCTGTCACCACCCAGATCGAGTCGCACGACTGGCAGGCTGAGCTGTACACCCGAATCGCGCACGCGAACCGGATCCTGCACAACCTCGCAACCGACATCTGGAGCTACATCTCCATCGGATACTTCCGGCAGACACCCGTCGCGGGTGCCACAGGTTCCTCGACGATGCCGCACAAGGTGAACCCCATTCGCTTCGAGAACGCCGAGGCGAACCTCGAGATCTCGAACGCACTGCTCGACTCGCTCGCCGCGACGCTCGTCACGAGCCGCTGGCAGCGCGACCTCACCGACTCCTCCGCGCAGCGCAACATCGGCGTCGCCCTCGGCCACTCGGTGCTCGCTCTCGACAACACGCTCAAGGGCCTCGGCCAGATCGACGCTGCACCCGAGGTGCTCGCCGCAGACCTCGACAGCAACTGGGAGGTGCTCGGCGAGGCGATCCAGACAGTGATCCGCGCAGAGGTAACCGCTGGCCGCTCGTCGATCAGTGATCCGTACGCCGCACTTAAGGAGCTCACGCGCGGGCGTCGGATCGGCCAGGCCGAGCTCGTCGAGTTCGTGCAGGCGCTCGAGATCGGCGAAGAGGCGAAAGCACGGCTGCTTAAGCTGACGCCGGCGACCTACATCGGCAACGCGCCGGAGCTGCTCAAGTACCTGTGAGCGAGCGGGTTGCCGCGTTCCGGTAGCTGCGCCAGGCTTGAAGTATGACTCAGGCACCAGGCTTTCAGCGCGAGCGCACACGGCACCGATTCACTGCACGCGAAGTGACTGTCACCGCAGTCACACGGCCAGTGGAAACCTTTGCTCGCGTGACGGTCGCCGGGCCGGATCTTCACGATTTCGTGTCGACCGGTCCCGGCGACCACGCCAAAATCTTCTTCCCGCACCCCTTCACCGGAGCCCTCGTCGCGCCGACACCCGCCGCAGACGGCGCGGACGGCATCGAGCGCCCCGACGGTCAGACCTTTGCACGCGATTTCACTCCGCTCAACGTTCGCGAGGAGAACGGCGGCCGCGTGTTCGACCTCGACTTCTTCCTGCACGAGGATCCCGGCCCGGCCTCTGCCTGGGCGGAGAAGGCTGCAATTGGCGACACGCTCGTGGTCGTGGGCCCCCGCGGCTCGCAGAGCATCCCGACAGGCGTCAGCTCACTGCTCTGTCTCGTTGATCCGACGGCGTTCCCGGCCACGGCGAGGTGGATCAACGAGCTGCCAGACGCTACCGAGATCGAGATCGTCGCAGACGTCGACTACGACGCGATCGACTGGGTCGAAGAGTATTTTCGTGAAGCCACCGGCCGCGAGATCCTCGTTCGTGAACCGCTCGGCGGCCTCGACCAAGCATTGCTTGACAGCGAAATCAGCGATGGCACCTTCGTGTTCGCTGCGGGGGACGCGAACCGCCTCATTCCACTCCGGCGCGTGATCCGCGACGAGCTTGGACTTCCCCGCGAACAGTTCCAGATCAGCGGGTACTGGCGCCGTGGCGAGGCAAACTTCGATCACCACGGGCCAATTGATCCCAACGACCCAGAGTCAATCGAGGACTAGCCTTGCGGCGGCGGGCTAGCGCCCGTCGCCGTTCGCACGCTAGCGGCTTGTAGGGGCCTCGGCGTCTTTCTCGTTCGTCTTGCCGCCCATTCCGAGCAGCGCGACGAACACAAGGGAGACGACGAATGCGATAGCTGTGAAGATCAGCGTAAGCATGATGGAGCGCGAGCTCATCAGCACAATGAGTCCAGCGAACACCGCAAGCACTCCAGAGAAACCGAAGAGCTCTAGCGGCTTCAATCGATCGTGCCGTGACGGGCTGATCGAGTTCTCGGTCCGGTGGTCAGATGGGTTTGTCATCGTTCGCTTTCTTCGTGGTCTGCGTGTGTGAGCCGAAGCTCAAGCGGTGAACGAGGCGTTCACCGGAGTGGCCTGAGAAGCTTCGTCAGGCTCCGTGGCTCGACGTGTGTCGAGGGCGGCGATACCGAGGAAGACGCCGGCAACCACCGCGTATGCCCCGAAGAAGCCGATGACCGCGACGAGATCGGCGCGGGAGAGAAGCACGGCAAGCGCGAGCACAAGCCCTATCGCACCGACGAGCGGCGCGTCTTGGCGGCTGCCCGGTGTGACAACCATGCCGACAAATTCGAGCAGTGCGGAGCTGAGCGCCCATCCTGCAATAACGACCGCGAAGGCCATTGGGCTGCTGAATATCCCAAGCAGTGCCGCTGCAATCACGGAAACTATGCCGAGCGCAAACGCGATGCTGCTCCCCGCACGCCCGATCCGCTGCCACCCCTCGATGAGGTGTACCAGTCCGATGACAGCTAGGGCTACGACAACCACCGCGAGGTCGAATGTGAAACGCTCATGAAACGTCGCAGTGAACGTGATCGCGAGGCCGACTGCTAACAGCACGACGCTGCGCAAGATGCGGACCCACCGAGGGGGAAGAAGCGACGGGTCAACCAGACGTTTCGCGATAGCTGCGGAGTTTGACAATCGGGTTCCCTTCTCTGCCTCCAGGATTCTAGCTGGTCTCGCTGCGAAACACCGGGGCGAGCGCCCTCACTACATGCCCTGCGGCATGTCCTGGAATCGGGAGTAGTGCCCCTGGAACGCTACGGTGACCGTGCCCGTTGGACCGTTACGCTGCTTCGCGAGGATGAAGTCTGCTTCGCCCGCCCGAGGGTGGTCACGATCGCTCGCCGCTTCGCGGTGAAGCAGGATGACCATATCCGCGTCCTGCTCGAGCGAGCCCGACTCGCGGAGGTCGCTAATCGCTGGCATCTTGTCGGAGCGCTGCTCGGACGCACGGTTTAGCTGGGACAGAGCAATAACGGGAACATCGAGCTCTTTTGAAAGAAGCTTGAGCGCACGCGAGAACTCACTGACCTCCTGCTGCCGGCTCTCCACACGCTTACCGCTCGAGAGTAGCTGGAGGTAGTCAATCACGACCATCTTCAGACCGTGCTGCTGCTTCAGCCTGCGGCACTTCGCGCGAATCTCAACGAGCGTAAGGTTCGGGCTGTCGTCGATGTAGAGCGGTGAATCTGCAATGCGAGCCTGCGTCGCAGCGAGCTTCTGGAAGTCACGGCTGTCGAGTGCGCCCTTCCGAAGTGTCTGCATTGGGATCGAGGCTTCGGCTGCAAGGAGACGCATCGCGATCTCGGCGCGCCCCATCTCCAACGAGAAAAAGACTGTCGGCGCGAGCGCGTGGACCGAGGCGTGACGTGCCACGTCCATCGCGAGTGTCGACTTACCCATAGCTGGTCGGGCCGCGATGATGATCATCTGGCCGCCGGCGAAGCCGTTGGTCATCGCGTCGAGTTCGCTAAACCCTGTCGGCACACCGAGCATGCCCTCGGGCATCGAGTTCGCGCGGTGAATTTCTTCGATTGCAGCGTCCACGGCAAGATTCAGCGGAACGTAGTCTTCGCTCTGTGCTTCACCGGTGACGCCGTAGATCTCGGACTGCGCGGTATTCACGAGATCGAGCGCTTCGCCCTCGCCCGCGTAACCCATCTGCACGATTCGTGTGCCGGCCTCGACGAGGCGCCGCAAGAGCGCCTTCTCGCCGACGATATCTGCGTAGAAGCCAGCGTTCGCTGCGGTCGGAACAATGCTCGTGAGGGTGTGCAGATACTCGGCGCCGCCGGCACGTTGCAGGTCGCCAGACTTCGACAGCGCATCCGTGACCGTGATGACATCGGTGGGCTCACCCTGCGAGTAGAGCGAAAGCACCGCCTCGTAGATGACCTCGTGCTTGGGTACGTAGAAGTCGTGCCCCTTGAGCACTCCGGTCACATCGGCAACTGCGTCCTTGGAGAGGAGCATGCCGCCGAGCGCGCTCTGCTCCGCGAGCAGGTCGTAGGGCGGGGTGCGTTCGTAGTCGGGCCCCCGCCGTTCTTCGTCGGGAGACGCGATGCCTAAGTGCGCGATGGACACGGTGTGTACTCCTTCAGTGAGGTCCGGCGGCGTTACCTTCTGATGACATACCAGACCTCAGACATTCACCGTAGGTGCACCCGCTCCCGTCCTCAAATATCAACTCCCCACACCTGTGGATAACTTTGTGGATATCTACCGCAGACAAGCCGAACCTTGTCCACATGAGTGGGGATAACTTGTGGATAGATTTACGCGAATGACGAATACATGCCGCTTGACCTGGGCTTTTTAGTTTCCACAGATACAAAGTTATTCAACCTTAAAGTACACGTTGAAGGTTGCTCGTGCCCCGGGCGTGTGGACAAGTCGCGGCGAACGCGACCGGAACTGACCCCGTTCGAGAGAGCGCTGTCGAGCACGCTGTTTACCCACCGTTCAGGCGCCCAGGAGGCCCGCCTGTCGCGCACGGTGGGTGCGGAGGTGGGGGAGTTGCCCACCCACGAATTCGCCACGCAGCGGGCCGCGCAGGAGCTCGCACTCGGCCCACCCGACCAGTCCCGAGCACCGTGTACAACGCAAACGAGGCGGGCAGATTCCAATAGGAATCTGCCCGCCTCGTTATACAGCGGTTACCGCGGAGCTTAGCGCTGCGTGATGACCTGCAGCGTTACCTGAGCGTCGACACCCTCGTGGAGG
>JAGNOB010000125.1 GCA_017990305.1 Leucobacter sp. | reverse complement strand
GGTGAGACGCGCCGCGAGCGGATTGTCTCAGCGATGCTCGCAATGGATGACTACGAACTCGAGCTGCGCGAGGTTATCGAGCGCGGGCTCGCCGAGCTCCCCGGCCTCACCTGCTACTCACGGGCCCAGCAGCGCACCTCGACACTGCTCATCTCAGTCGATGGCATCGCCCCGCTGACCATCGAGGCGCGGCTGCGCGAACGCGGCTTCCTCGCGCAGGCCGGTCACTTCTACGCGCTCGAGGTGTGCAACGCGCTCGGTCTCGGCGAGGCCGGCGGCGTGCGCTTCGGCCTCGCCCCCTACAACACGCTCGCCGAGGCCGAGGGACTCGTCACCGCACTCGCCGAGGCAATCGCCGAGGGCTAACCCCGCCAGGGGAAGACCTCCGGCCCCCAACCGCAACACCCCTTTCTCCTCCCGCTCGATCAGCACCCCCTGTGCACGCCAAGAAACCGGCATGCACAGGGGGTGCTTTCTTACGCAATGTGTCATGACGCACATACCCCTACCCCCTATGGGTATATGATCTTGAGCAGTCGGACTCGCCGGCGCATTCTTAGGAGAAACCCGCATGTCATCCCCAAGCTCAATATCCCCGGCAAAGAGGTGGCTCGGGCTCGCCCTCATCGCCACCGCGCAGTTCGTTGTCATCATGGACACCTCCATCGTTGGCGTCGCGCTCCCCTACATCCAGCGCGACCTCGGCTTTACCGCCGAGTCACTCTCCTGGGTATTCAACGCCTACGTTGTCGCGTTCGGCGGCCTCCTCCTCCTCGGCGGGCGCCTCTCAGACGCCTTCGGCGCGAAAAAGATCTTCGTCACCGGCTGGCTCGTGCTCATTGCAGGCTCCGTCCTCGCCGGCGCTGCGACCTCGGTCGGCGCGGAAATCGCGGGTCGAGCGATTCAGGGCGCGGGCTCGGCCCTCATCGCCCCGGCAGCACTCACGCTCCTCATGATGCTCTTCGGCGGCACTTCAGACCTCCCGAAGGCGTTCGCGATCTACGGCGCAGCCGCCCCCATTGGTGGCGCCGCGGGCGTCTTCATCGGCGGGGTGCTCACCGAGTACACGAGCTGGCCCTGGGTGTTCTACGCAACGATCCCCCTCGCGCTCATCGTGCTCGCGTTCACCGCGACCGCCCTTCCCCGCACCGAGCGCGGCGCGTCTGGCCCGATCGACATCGCCGGAGCAGTCACTGTCACGGGTGGCCTCGCGGCCGTCGTCTACGGCATCGTCATGGCACCGGAGGTTGGCTGGCTCACGCCAACCACAATCGGTGCGCTTGCGATTGGCGTAGCCCTCCTCATCGCGTTCTTCATCATCCAGTCGCGAAGCCGCACTCCGCTGCTGCGCCTCGGCCTCCTGAAGGCACCACAGCTCGGCGCCGCGAACGGCGCACAGCTCGTGCTCGGTGGCGCGTGGGTGTCGATGTGGTTCTTCCTCAACCTGTACCTCCAGCAGGTACTCGGGGCCTCGGCGTTCGCCGCGGGCGCTGCGCTGCTGCCAATGACCGGCCTCGTTGTGATTGTCATGGTGGGTATCGCACCACGGCTCCAGACGAGATTCGGTGCGAAGCCGCTCATCGTCACCGGCCTCGTCATCCTCGCGGCCGGTCTACTGTGGATGTCGTTCATCAGCCCAGACGGCAGCTATGTCGTTGACGTGCTCCCCGCATCGCTACTCTCGGCGCTCGGAATGTCGCTCACGTTCGTGCCGTCGCTGGGCACCGCGATCAACGCTGCGCCCCCGGCAGAGACCGGTGTCGCGTCTGGCCTGGTCAGCACGAGCTACCAGATCGGCTCCGCACTCACCCTGGCAATCCTCACCGCCGTGGCGTACGGAGTTGCGGGCGTCAACCCCGCACCCACTGAGCTGACCGCAGGATATTCGGCCGCATTCCTCGGGGCGGCAGTGCTCGCGCTGGCGGGAGCCCTCGTGAGCGCGATCGCGATGAAGGCACCGAAGCGAGTCTTCGCCTCGGTGAGCTAGCGCTTCACCTGGCGCGACGCGTCTCACGCCGTCGCTCACGCACAAAGCCGGCCCCGGAGCACAATGCTCCGGGGCCGGCTTGCTGTCTGTCCTAGGACTTCACCATGCGAGCGATTGCATCGCTCGCTTCTTTGATCTTTTCCTGCGCTTCAGGGCCGTCCATGCGGGCGGCGTCAACAACGCAGTGTCCGAGATGGTCGTTGAGCAGGCCCAGGCCAACCGCCTGGAGCGCGCTGGTCATCGCACTGATCTGCGTAAGAATGTCGATGCAGTACTTCTCGTCATCGACCATCCGCGAGATCCCGCGGGCCTGCCCTTCGATACGCCTCAGGCGCTGCAGGTATTTGTCCTTGTCGCTGATGTACCCGTGCGGCCCGTCATGCGAGGTGTCGCTGATTGCCTCGAGCGTGGCGTGCTGGTCGTTCATGGGAGATTCCTTTGGCGTATGCGAACTGAAACACCCGGGTATGGGTGCGGGATCGCGGGCTGCCCTTGCGAGCTACAGACCGCAGATACGGTAATTCTTCACACACAAAATAATACCCCCTTGGGGTATATAAGTCACCTGGTTTTCGCCCCGAGCACAATGTGCCTACCGGAACGGATTGGCACACCCGGCCGCTAGCGCGACCCGCTCCGATCCAGTTCGCCACCGGAACGTAGCCGCAGCAGTGTCGCGGTGGCGCCCAGCACGACAATGACAAGCCCGAGCAGCTGCATCGTCCCGCGTAGCGAGATCACCGGCACCAGCAGCCCGGCAACGATGGTTGGCACTCCGAACGCGAGATAGGACACGACATAAATCACTGCCATGACCTGCGCACGCTCAGCAGGGTCAACCTGGGGCATGAGCGTCTTAAGCACCCCCATGAACGCAGTCCCAAATCCCGTGCCAGTCAACGCAGCTGCAGCGAGGTAGCCTCCCAGCGATTCATTACCGAGTGCGAGCAGACTGAACGCGGTGCCGAGCGCGAGGGCCGCAGTGCCGTAGACGCTCACCACCCGAGCGGATCGGTGGTGCATCAGCACCGAGGCAAGAATGCCCGAGGCTGCGAAGATCGGAATGGCGACCGTCTGCTGGGCGTGCGTGAGTGCTCCGAACTGCTGCTGCACCACGGACGAACCGAGCGCGAGAAACAGACCGTTCGTCGCCCACCCGGCAATGATCGCGGGAACCGCGACGAGAAGCGGGCGACGAAGGTAGGCCGGCACCCGCAGCCGCGGAATCGCCAGGCGCGCCGCGGGAGCCTCCGCGCCGGATCGACAAGCGCTGGCAGCGCCTCCGGGGATCAGCCACACTGTCGTCGCGATGAGCAGAAACACGGCTGCGAGCGCGCCAAAGACCAGTCCCGCAGGGTTCGCAGCACGATCCAGCACGGTCGCCGCGGAGATCGCCCCGGTGCCGAGGCCGGCCATGGCACCAATCGTGTTCCAGAGCGATGCAGAATCGGGCCGCTTCGGTGAGGCGAAGTCGACAACCATCGCCGAGAACGCGGGGAGCAACATGCCCGCCGCGACGCCCTGCAGCCCGCGCGCGACGAGCAACAGCGGTAGCCCGGTCGCCTGCCAAAACAGCAGCATACTCACTGCGAGCAGCACTGCTCCGAGAGCCACGACGGGCCGCCTCCCAACAACGTCAGAGAGTGACCCCATCGTCAGTAGCGCTGCGAGCATCGTGAAGGCGTAGATCGCAAAGATCAGCGTCGTCGCGACTGGCGGCAACCCGAGCCGTTCGGCAAACAGGGGGTAGAACGGGGAGGGAGCGCTCGCGGCGACCATGAGCAGCATCGTCGCCGCAACGGCAAAGGCCAGCCCGACTACGCGGCGAGCTCCGGCGAGGGCAGACACTTAGTTCCCTGCGCCGTGGAGCAGCTGCGCCCACTGATAGACGGGGCCCACCGCGTCGAGGCCGCTCGCACCGACCACCACGCCACCCAGCTCGTGCAGGTAGACGCCGGTGTCGTCTGCTCTGGCGTCAGGCGTTCCGGTGTATCCGGCTGCGGCAACCGCATGCCCGTAAATCATCGCGAGGTGCGCGCTGCGCGGCAGGTACACACCGGGATCCGCCCCCAGACCGAGCCCGAACAGGACGCCACGCGCCGCGTGTGCCCCCTGTTCGGCGGCATCGTCCCAGTGGTCGATGCGCCAGTCGCTTGCCAGCGCGTCACGGTGGATCGCGACGCCGCCAGCCGCATACACGTTGCGAATGTCACTTTCGGGGTCGCCGACAACGGCGAGCGTACCGTCGACGGTGACGCCGCCCCGCCATGGTGCGGGTGCGCTCGGAATGGTGCCGAGCGCCGAGATGACCAGCGCCGCAGAAATCTCGACGCCGTCGTCGAGCGTGAGCACGACGGAGTCGGTATCGTGGCGGATCGCGGTGATCGTCCGGCCGAAGTAAGTGTCAACGTTCGCGCTGTGCGCCGCAGCGATCTGCCCAGCGATCGCGCCACCGAATGATCCGACGCCTGGCAGTTCGCTACGCGCGATGAGGGCGACAGGGTGACCGAGTGCGCGGAGCGATGACGCGGTCTCGGATGCGGTGAGACCGGCACCGTAGATTGCGACAGGCACACGCTCAAACGTGTGCTGCAGTCGCGACGCGATGTGCACGGCATCCTCGACGCTGTGCAGCGACGTAACTACTCCGGCCGCCGCCGCCTCCACCACTCCCGGAACACCCTCTTCGAGCTCGCGTGCCCGGCTTCCCGTCGCAATGATAAGCGAGTCGAAGCCCAGCTGCGCACCCGATTCGAGTACCACCAGCCGCTGCGGTACATCGACTGAGACCACGGAGTCGGTGACCACCTCGACGCGCGGCAGCCGCGCCCGAATCGCTTCTGGGTCGGTGTCGCCGAACGCCACACCCTTGATGAGCATCCGGGTGAAGGGTCGCTCGTTGGTGTGACCGACGAGAGTGACGGTGACCTGCTCCTGCGACGCGAGGGTACGCGCGGCCGCGAGTCCTGCCGATCCCATTCCGAGGATGACGACGTGATGTGTGCTCATTAGCTTCGTTCTGTCTGGTGTGCGAATAAACAGGAAGGGCCCGCGGTTTCCCGCAGGCCCTTGGTGTGCGATTACGCCATGTTTGCGGCGTACTTCGCGGGATCGGAATCGAACGCTGGCCCGCATCCTGCGCAGCAGAAGTAGTAGCGCTCGCCCTCAAAGTCGCGGTAGAGGCCGACGGCCTCTGCCTGCGCCTTGCTCACCGGGCTGCCGACCATCACCGGGCAGGTCGTCATGTCGTCAGCAGTGCCGCCGCCCATGAGGTTCTCTCGGCCGTTTGCTGCGACCGCGGCTGGCGCTGCGGAGGTGCTGCAACAGCTCGATGCTGCCGGTGTGGTTTCGGTGGTTTCGGTCATGCGGATGAATCCCTTCGTAGTGTTATGCGTAAAACGGGGTGCGTGCGGCAGCTAGGCTGCGACGCTCTTGAACGCGCGCAGGCGCAAGCTGTTGCCCACGACGAAGACGCTCGAGAGCGCCATCGCAGCCCCGGCGAGCATCGGGTTGAGCATGCCGAGCGCGGCGACCGGGATTGCCGCAACGTTGTAGGCAAACGCCCAGAACAGGTTGGTCTTGATCGTCGACAGCGTCTTGCGGGAGAGCCTGATCGCGTCGACCGCGCTCCGCAGATCGCCACGCACGAGCGTGATGTCAGAGGCTTCAATCGCGACATCGGCTCCTGTTCCCATTGCGAGACCGAGGTCGGCCTGCGCGAGCGCGGGGGCATCATTCACGCCGTCACCAACCATCGCGACGACCTTGCCCTCGCCCTGCAGCCGGATGACGACGTCAACCTTGTCCTGCGGCAGCACCTCGGCGATGACCTGCTCGATCCCAACCTCGGCGGCAATGTGGCGGGCGACCGCCTCGTTGTCACCGGTGAGGAGGATCGGGTTGAGCCCGAGCGCCTTGAGTTCCTTGATGGCCTGCACGCTCGACGGCTTCACAGTGTCAGCGACGACGATGATGCCGCGGGCCTGTCCGTCCCAGCCGACGGCGACGACGGTCTTGCCCTCACCCTCGGCGCGTGCCTTGGTTGCGGCGAGCGCCGGGCTGAGCTGCAGCGACCACTCGGCGAGCAGCGTCTCGCGGCCGACGAGCACAGCGTGTCCATCGACGACGCCCTGCACGCCCTTGCCCTCGAGGTTCGCAAAGCCCTCGACCTGGGGCAGCGTCCCCACCTCTTGCGTGGCACCCTTCG
>JAGNOB010000124.1:4857-6236 GCA_017990305.1 Leucobacter sp. | reverse complement strand
GCTTCGTCGCCGCGCGCGACGAGCACTGCAGACACCCTGGCTGCATGGCGCCCACGTACCGGTCAGAAATTGACCACACCGTCGACGCTGCGCTTGGCGGGCCCACAGCTACCGACAATCTCGCGCATCTGTGCCTCATGCACCACATCTTGAAGGGCGAGTCAGACTGGACCGTGATCCAGCGTGACGGCGGAGTGCTCGAGTGGACATCGCCGACTGGCCGGAAGTACGTCGAACGGCCCCCAGACCTACTTCCCGAACTCAGGTCAGCACGAGACTATGCTGAGGCTGCAGAACCCGCTGCCAGGCAAGGGCAACGACGGGCGAACCCAGCAGCTCGGAGCCGCGTGCGATTCGAAGCAGCCGACGACGCTCAAGCCGGCTCACCAGAAGACCAACACCCCTTCTAGGCGAGCCCACGCCTTGGAACAGGCAGAGCCTCGGAGACGGCAGAGCACCGGAGATGACAGAGCACCGGAGACAGCAGAGCCTCGGCGCAGGCAGAGCCTCGGCGCCAAGCGCAACCCCGCGTAGAAGGCGGCACTCCAAGGGCGGCGCCTACTCAAGGACAGTCTCGCGTGGAACTCCGCCTTCGAAAACAGCGCCTTCGAGAGCAGCGCCACCGAGAACAGCGTCGCTGAAAAAGCGTTACCGAGGACGACGCTTTGCTGCAGCTCGTGCGCGTTCCGCTGTCTGATCTACACCAGCGCGCGGCTCGAAAGAACCGTAGCGCCGTTCTGCGGCGGTTCCGATGAGGAAGTCGCTAATGGCGGGGTTCTTTGGAAGCAGCGAGCCGTGAAGGTACGAGCCGAGCACGTTGCCGCTGCGCGCGCCCTCGTTCCCATCGTCGGGGTTGTTTCCGGCGCCCTGCAGTACCTTGCCCAGAGGTTCTGAGCCGTCGCTGAGCACCGTGTAGCCGCTGTGGTTTTCGTATCCGATGATCTCTCCGAAGTCGCGTGATTGCACGACAACGTTGCCGATCATGCGTTCGTCGCCCCCGCGCGTCTCAACGTCGAGCACCCCAATACCCTGCAGCGTAGATCCGGAAGTCGTCACGAAGCGATGCCCAAACAGCTGGTACAGCCCGCAGATGACGAGCATTGGGGTTCCACCCTCGGCAAGGGCTTGAAAGTCGGCAGCACGCCCCGCGAGATCCGCCGCAACGCGAATCTGCCCGGAGTCCTGACCGCCGCCACCGATCACGATGTCGACATGCTCTGGAAGGGCGTCGCCTATGTTCAGGTCAACAACGCGAGGCTCAAAGCCATGCGCCCGAGCACGGCGAGTGAGTGCAAGTAGATTGCCACGGTCACCGTAAATATTCATGTCCCGCGGATAGAGGGAGAGGATGACGAGTTCGCGCTGATCTGCCATTAGAT
>JAGNOB010000124.1:0-4757 GCA_017990305.1 Leucobacter sp. | reverse complement strand
CGAGGCTCAAAGCCATGCGCCCGAGCACGGCGAGTGAGTGCAAGTAGATTGCCACGGTCACCGTAAATATTCATGTCCCGCGGATAGAGGGAGAGGATGACGAGTTCGCGCTGATCTGCCATTAGATATCCTCCACGTGGGTGAGCTCGCCGAGTCTCTTTCGGAGTCCGAGCATGGCGGTATAGGTGCAGTAGATGCGCCGCGGCCTACCAAGCGTACGTTCGCGGAACGAAGAGAGCGCGGCTCCAAGGTCTTCCTCGACAGACCCGACCGGCACATCGTCGTGTTCGAGGCGGAGTGCCATGTCCCAAGCCCGGGTTCCAGTAACAGTGTCGACGCCACCGTCGACGAGCGACTCGAAGTCGACGTCCCACAGCCACGACATGTCACGACCGTCGGCGTACTGGTCATTGATCGCGATCATCACTGCGACGCCTTCGGCGTCGAACGAGGCAAGACCGAGCCTAAAGCCGGCCGGGTTCTTGACGAGCACAAGTTCGAGCGGCTGGCCGTCGAGCTCGAGCTTCTCACCGCGGCCGAAAGCAGGACGCACTGTCGCGAGCGACTCGAGCACCGCGGGCGTTGCCGCGGTAGACGCGAGCCCGGCCGAAACAGCTGACTGAAGTACCGCGCGCACTGTCACGAGCGCCGCTGCCGCGTTGTACGTGTTGTACAGACCTTCGAGCTGCAGCGGTGTGGCAAATGTCTCACCGTCGATCTCGAAGGTGGCCTCGTTCTTGCCGAGCTCCAGCAGTGTCACATCGGGCGTCGGGCGGGTATCGATCGCTGACGAACCGTCCTGCTCCGACCCGCCGGGCGTCGCATGGAAATCATCGTCACCCGGGAAGGTGCTCAAGAGCGCGGGGGCCAGCCCGAACTCACGGACTTCGGGGCCTTCGCCCCGGCCAGCCCGCTCGCGTGTACGCTCACCGATTTCAGCGATGAGCCGATCCTCCCGGTTCACCACCAGGACGTCAGTCGTCGCATCCGCGATGCGCTGTAGATACCGAGCGGTCGTGTCGATCTCGCCGAACCGGTCGAGTTGGTCGCGCAAGACGTTCAGCAGGAGCGTGAAGCGTGGCTTCACACGCTCGATGAAGAACATCGCGTGCGCCTCGTCGAGCTCGAGCACGGCGACGTCAGCATCGAGCTTGCCACCGAGCGAGCCCTCTTCGACCATCGCAGCGACGACACCTCGCGAGAAGTTCGAACCAGTCCGGTTTGTGAAGACCTTAAGCCCTTGCGCCTCGAGCATCTCAACGATCATCTTCGTGGTCGTCGTTTTGCCATTGGTACCACTCACAGCGATCACGCCGAGCGGCAGCCGTTCGAGGCCCCGTGCCATAAATCCCGGATCGAGTCGCTCGACAACGAGGCCGGGTAGCGCCGAACCGCCACCACGGAGTCTCGCAACCGCTCGAACCGCTTTGCCGGTCGCCGCAGAGAAGAAATCACGCATGGGTCAAGATTAGTCGTCCAGGAGGTCAGGTCTGACGCGACGCGTCCGCTCGACGCTTTGCTCGTGCCGCCATTTGTCAATCGCGGCGTGGTTGCCGGAGAGCAAGACGTCGGGGACACGCCGGTCGCGCCACTCAGCCGGCTTGGTGTAGCTCGGGTACTCAAGCAGTCCAGACTCGTGCGACTCCTCAACGAGGCTGTCAGGGTTTCCGACAACTCCAGGTAGAAGTCGTCCGATAGCCTCGATCATCGCGATAGAGGCCACTTCTCCCCCGTTGAGCACGTAATCCCCGATACTCACAAGCCGCACCCGGCCTCGCTCAGCATATTCGTCGAAGACGCGCTGGTCGATGCCCTCGTAGCGGCCACAGCCGAATACGAGGTGTGACTCGTGCGCGAGCTCACGGGCCATTGCCTGAGTGAACACGTCACCGGCTGGCGAGGGGAAGATGATGAGCGGATCGCGCGCATCTTCCCCCGCCAGAATGGCATCGAGCGCGTGGCCCCAAGGCTCCGGCTTCATGACCATGCCAGCGCCGCCGCCGGTTGGCGTGTCATCGACCGTACGGTGCTTGTCCAACGCTGAGTCGCGCAGGTCGTGCACATCGAGGTCGATGAGGCCTTTGTCACGAGCCTTCCCCATGAGCGACAGTTCGAGCGCGTCGAAATAGCCAGGGAAGATTGTGACGACGTCGATTCTCACGCGGGTGATCCCGGGTTCTGGGTGCCGTCTTCGATCGCGCCTTCACCGAAGAGCCCGGCGGGGGGCGTCATCGTGACGACGCCCGTAGCCAGGTCGACGCTTGGCACGATGGCTTCAACAAACGGAACGAGAACAATGCCCTCTGGCGTCTGCACCGACAAGAGATCCTGAGCGGGAAAGTGCTGGACCTCCGCGACGGTTCCAAGCTTCTCAGTGGTTCCGTCTTCGAGTGGCTGCACCACGTCGAGCCCGACGAGTTCGTGGTCGTACCACGCGTTCTCCTCGGAGCCCGCTGCAACGGCTTGTTCGTCGATCCACAGGATTGCTCGGACAATACTCTCTGCAGCGGTGCGATCAGGCACCTCGACGAAGAAACCTACGGGCATGCCATTGAACCACTTGAGTTCGCGGAGCTCGATGATCTTGCCAAACCAGGGCGATTCCTCGGGCACCTGCAAGTGGAACGTCGAACCGGGCACGAACCGAAGATCCGGGTTGTCCGTGAACATCTCGAGCTTGACGCCGCCCTTGAGGCCATGCGGCTTGGTGAGGCGTCCGACACGCAAACTCCCCGCCCCGCTAGCGGGACGGGGAGCTTGCGCACGCTTGGAAGCGTCAGCCATCAGCCGGCCTCAGGTGCGTCGGTGTCGACAATGTCGACGCGCACGCGGTCACCGGTTGCAAGCGCAGAGATCACCGTGCGAAGCGCCTGAGCGGTGCGGCCGCTACGGCCAATCACTCGCCCGAGGTCTTCGGGATGCACACGAATCTCAAGGGTCTCGCCGCGGTTGCCCGCGCGCTGATTGATGCGCACCTCGTCAGGGTGGTCGACGACCCCCTTGACGAGATGCTCAAGCGCATCAGCGAGCACCATTTCAGCCAAGAGTCTTAGGCCTCGGTGGTCTCAGCAGCGGCTTCTTCAGCAGGCGCCTCTGCGGGAGCCTCTGCTGCTTCTTCAGCCGGAGCCTCTGCAGGCTTTGCAGCCTTGGGGCGGAGAACGGGCTTCTTCTTAGCGTCTGCCTCGAAAACTTCCTTCGGCTCCGGTGCGAGCACCTTCGACTCGGTCGAGCCCTCGCCCGAGAACTTGCCCCAGTCGCCGGTGAGCTTCAGAAGCGCTGCAACCTGCTCGGTCGGCTGTGCGCCGACGCTGAGCCAGTACTGCGCGCGGTCCGAGTCAACCTCGATGAACGAGGGGTTCTCGGTCGGGTGGTACTTGCCGATCTCCTCGATGACGCGGCCGTCGCGCTTGGTGCGCGAGTCTGCAACGACGATACGGTAGAACGGTGCGCGGATCTTGCCGAGGCGCTTGAGGCGAATCTTGACTGCCATGAGATGGCTCCTTCAGGTTGGGTTACATGTGACACCGCGTAGCTGTCCAGGTCACGAAGACCGAAAGCGCGGAAGCCTGGCACGCAAAAATGCGAACTAGGCAAGTTTGCCACAGCAGCGACCAAATTGCAATTCTTGATGGGATCAGGTGTTTTAAAAAACACCCCGCGGTTTACTTCCCCTGGACCTCACGCATCCAGGCCTCAATTCCCGCCGCATCGATGGGAAGTGCGTCAGAAATTACCTCGTGTCCGGTCTCGGTGACAACGAGATCGTCCTCGAGCCTGACGCCGATCCCGCGCAGCTCAGGCGGCACAGTTTCGTCCCACGAATGGAAGTAGAGCCCGGGTTCTACAGTGAGCGCCATACCGGGCTGGACAGTCCCACCAAGGTACGTCTCATACCGCGAAGAATCACAGTCGTGCACGTCGAGGCCGAGGTGATGGCCGACGCCACACACGATGTAGCGGCGGTGCTGCTGGCCATCTGCAGAAAGTGCCTCATCGACAGATACCGGCAGCATCCCCCAATCGTGCAGACCTTCCGCAAGCACCTCCATGCATGCGGCATGGAAGTCTGCCCAGAGCTTGCCCGGCTGAACGGCAGCGAGCCCTGCGCGGTGCGACTTCTCGACAAGGTCGTGCACCTTACGCTGCGCGTCCGTGAACGTCCCGCTCGCAGGCAGTGTCCTCGTCACGTCAGCGGTGTAACCCGAACGCATTTCGACACCCATATCGAGCAACAACAGCTCGTCTGGATGAATATCGCCGTCCGTACGAACCCAGTGCAGAATCGGCGCGTTCGCTCCTGATCCAACGATAGTCGCGTAGCCGGGTGCCTGACCGACGGTGCGGGCGTGGCGATCGAAGGTGCCCTGCAGCCACCGTTCACCACCAGCCGAGATTGCACGGGGGATTTCGCGGCGCACCTCAGCGAAGCCGTCGATCGTCGCAAGGTTCGCGCCGCGCAACTGCGCGATCTCCCAGGCGTCCTTGATTTGACGCAGCTCGGAGAGCACGGTGGCGAGCCGTGCCGAGCGCGCACGCCCCTCGAGCGCAGCACCGGCGCCCCGCGCAACCACGGCGGCGCCAGCGATGAGTGCATCGTCAGGAACTCCGCGCTCCGCGAGCTCAGCGATAGGCCGTACGGTGAGCCCGAGACCAGCAGAAACTTCCTCAGCGCCGGCGATCGGGCCTACCCACAGCTCACCGTGGTTCGCATCAGCGTAGAAGCCACGGCTGCCCGGGCGAGCTGGCGGAGTGATGTA
>JAGNOB010000123.1 GCA_017990305.1 Leucobacter sp. | reverse complement strand
AGCGCACAGCGGCGTCGGATTGGTCGCTCGCGATGACCTGCGCGCGCGGCAGCGCGAGCGCAGCGGAAACCGCGAGAACGCCGCTGCCACACCCGAGGTCGAGCACGCGCGCCTGACTGGTCGGGGCGCCGAAAGCCGCAGCCCCACTGTCATCGGTCAACGTGCTGAGCAGCAACCTGCTGCCGTGGTCGAGCTTCGTTCCGCCGAAGGTCGCCCCGAAGGCCGCGAGCGCGAACGTGAGCTCCCGGTCACTGCCCCACTTCGGAAACGGCGGCACTGTAGAAGTCTCGAGCGGCCCGCTGGCCTGCAGCACCCGGGACTTGCGCCAGCCGAGACCCGCAGTCACCTCGCCGAAGGTGCGCCCGAGCACGTCGTTCTGCGCGCGGGTCATGTGCTTCACGCGGCCGCCTGCGAAAACACGCACATCGGGGTCGGCGTACCTGGCGATCATCCAGGCGAGCTCCTCCAACGCTTCGAGACCGCGTGGTAGCTGCACGAGCACGGTCTTCGCGCCAGACAGGAGCTCTGCGCCAAGTGGCTGAGCTGAGTAGCCGCTGTCGAGGCCGAGCCGACTCGCGTTGGCCGCGAGCGCGCGCTCGGCGAGCAGCGGATCCTGGTAGGTGCGCACCTCGCTGGCACCGAGCACGCGGATCGCAGCGAGCGTCAGGGCCCCGTGCCTGTCGCCAATCGTGACGACGGTTCCCGGAGCAGCAGCAGAGATGCGCTCGGCCGCGGTCTCCAAGATGAGCAGGTCGGCGGCGTCGAACGCCTGCAGCTCGGGGGCGTCAAAGTCGGGGTCGCGCCTGAGCGTGGAGCAGAACTCTTCGAGCCTCGCGGCTACGGCTTCCACACCACGACCTCGGCATTGCGGCGCATCCGGGTGCCGCGGCGCAGGGTGACGACCTCGCCACCAGCGCCCGCGGCGAAGACGCGCCGCTCGGGGCGCTTGAGCATCTCCTCTGAGAGCGCGCGCTCGAGATCGTGCACCTGCTCTTCGAGTTCGCGCACCCGATCTTCCAGCGTTAGTACGCGGCGGATCCCTTCGAGGCTGAGGCCCTCGGCCGAAAGCCTGGCGACCTCGCGCAGGCGGTGCACGTCGTAGAGCGAGTACCGCCTGGTATTCCCGCTGGTACGCTGCGGCACTACGAGCCCAATGCGGTCGTACTGCCGCAGCGTCTGCGGGTGCATTTCAGCGAGTTCGGATGCGGCAGCGATCGCAAATACCGGCGTGAACCTGTCCATCTGCACTTTCGCCATCGCTCCTCCCTACGCCTTCATGTTTCTGTGTGTGTTTGGTTATGCCCGTGCTCGCGCGAACAGGTCCGCCCGCGGGTCTTCCTGAGGCTCCACCTGCTGGAACGCTTCCAAAGCCTCGCGGGCCTCAGCGCTCAGGTGGCTTGGAACCGCGACCTGGACCTCAGCGAGCAGGTCTCCCGTGCCTTTCGAGGTCTTGACGCCGCGGCCCTTCACGCGCAACACGCGGCCACTCGGGGTTCCCGGCTGCACTCGCAGGCGCACCGTGTCTCCGCCCAGCGTCGGCACCTCAACGGTAGCGCCGAGCGTCGCCTCTGTGAAAGTCACAGGCAGTTTGAGCTTCAGGTTCAACCCGTCACGCTCGAACACCGGGTGCTTGCGCACGGTCACCGTGAGCATCAGGTCACCGGCCGGAGTGCCCCCCTGGCCAGGCTCGCCTTTGCCACGAAGACGGATCTTCTGCCCGTTCGAGACCCCTGCGGGAATCTTCACCTTGACGTTGCCATTCGAGGTCTGCAGCGTGACGGTGTCTCCGCTCACCGCAGTCTCGAAGTCGATCGTCGTCGTCGCGTTGACGTCGCGGCCCTTTTGCGGCCCGCGCGCCCCGCCACCGAACATATTGAAGAGATCGTCGTAGCCGCCACCCTGCTGGAACCCGTACTGCGTGTTCCGGCCGCCGTGGCCACCACCGAACATCCCACCGAAGACATCCTCGAAGCCCTGACCGCCCTGGCCACCCGCCGTGAAGCGGGCACCCCCTGCGCCCATGGCCCGAATCTGGTCGTACTCAGCGCGCTGTTCTTTGTCGGAGAGCACCGAGTAGGCCTCGCTGATCTCCTTGAACTTCGCCTCGGCCGCCGCATCGCCCGGGTTTGAATCCGGGTGATACTTGCGGGCGAGCTTGCGGTACACCTTCTTCAGTTCGGCATCGTCGACGTCTTTCGAGACGCCGAGCATGCGGTAGAAGTCTTTGTCTAACCAGTCCTGACTAGCCATCAGCCCCCACCGCCACCGCTACCTTGGCGGGGCGCAGTTCAACATCTCCGATGCGATAGCCCCGCTCGACTACGTCAAGTACAGTGTGCTGCTCGGTTCCGGGAACCGGAACCTGCGCGATCGCCTCATGCACCTGCGGGTCAAACAGTTCGCCCTTCTCGCCGAAGCTCTCGACGCCGAGCCGCTCAAGGCTCGCGCGAAGCTTCTGCGCGATCGTGGTGAACGCGCTGCCCTCCTCGAGGTCACCGTGCTGTTCGGCACGGTCAAGGTCATCGAGCACGGGCAGCAGCTGCATGACGACCGAGGCCTTCGCGCGCTGCTTGTCGAGCTCGACGTTTGCCTCGGTGCGCTTGCGGTAGTTCGCGTATTCGGCGGTGAGCCGGCGGAGGTCCTCCAGGTATGGGTTCTCCTCCTCGGCAGCAGCGTCAGAGTCCGCGCCAGCGGCCTCCTCGGTCTGCTCGGCACCGAGAATATCGTCTACCGTGAGGTCAGCGCCCTCCGGCCCGGAGGCGGAGGTGTGACCCTCCGTCTCCGGTGCTGGTGAGGTCTCGCCCTGCGATCCCTCGCCAGCCTGGCCTGCCGGAACATCGCCCGCCGGCTGGTCGTCGCCCAGATGTTCCTGATTAGCCATTGTTACTTCTGCTCCTCGTCGTCTTCAACAACCTCTGCGTCGACCACGTCGTCGTCATTCGACTCCGTGCCCTCTGCCTCAGCCTCGGGTGCCTCCTGCGCCTGAGCGTAGATGGCTTCGCCGAGCTTCTGCTGGCTTTCGCCGAGCTTGTCGGATGCGGTCTTCACAGCGTCGTCGTCTTCGCCTGCGAGAGCGGCCTTGAGCGCGTCCAGGTCGCCCTGAACCTCGGTCTTGACGTCCTCGGGGAGCTTGTCCTCGTTCTCCGAGATGAGCTTCTCAACCGAGTAGGCGAGCTGCTCAGCGTTGTTGCGCTGCTCAGCTGCCTCGCGACGCTTCTTGTCGTCTGCAGCGTGCTCCTCGGCCTCGCGAACCATGCGCTCGATGTCGTCCTTCGAGAGCGTCGACCCACCGGAGATGGTGATTGTCTGCTCGGTGCCGGTGCCCTTGTCCTTGGCCGAAACCTGGACAATGCCGTTCGCATCGATGTCGAAGGTAACCTCAACCTGCGGCACGCCGCGCGGAGCGGGTGCGATGCCGGTGAGCTCGAACGTGCCGAGGTTCTTGTTGTCGCGGGTGAACTCGCGCTCGCCCTGGAAGACCTGGATCGCTACCGAAGGCTGGTTGTCCTCTGCCGTCGTGAAGGTCTCCGAGCGCTTGGTCGGGATGGCCGTGTTGCGCTCGATGAGCTTCGTCATGATGCCGCCCTTGGTCTCGATACCGAGCGAGAGGGGGGTCACGTCGATGAGCAGAACGTCCTTGCGCTCGCCCTTCAGCACGCCAGCCTGGAGAGCCGCGCCAACTGCGACGACCTCATCCGGGTTCACGCCCTTGTTCGGCTCGCGGCCACCGGTGAGCTGCTTGACGAGCTCGGTGACTGCGGGCATACGGGTCGATCCACCAACGAGCACGACGTGCGCGATGTCGCCGACCTTCACGCCGGCTTCCTTGATGACATCCTCGAACGGCTTACGGGTGCGCTCGAGGAGATCCTTGGTGAGCTCCTCGAACTTCGCGCGGGTGAGCGTCTCATCGAGGTTGGCTGGGCCGTTCTCGGTGAGCGAGAGGTACGGAAGCTGGATCTGGGTGCTCGTCGAGTTCGAGAGCTCCTTCTTCGCCTGCTCAGCTGCCTCCTTGAGGCGCTGGAGCGCAATCTTGTCCTTCGAAACGTCGACACCGGTCGAGTTCTTGAACTGCTCGCTGAGCCACTTCACGACGCGCTCGTCCCAGTCGTCGCCGCCGAGGCGGTTGTCGCCCGAGGTTGAACGCACCTGAATTGTCGAGAAGTCGTCGTCCTTGCCCACCTCGAGGAGGGAGACGTCGAACGTGCCGCCACCGAGGTCGAACACGAGGATGAGCTCGTCTTCCTTGCCGCGGTCGAGGCCGTACGCGAGTGCTGCAGCGGTGGGCTCGTTGATGATGCGGAGCACGTTGAGGCCCGCGATCTCACCGGCCTCCTTCGTTGCCTGGCGCTCAGCGTCGTTGAAGTATGCGGGGACGGTGATGACTGCGTCGGTGACCTTGTCACCGAGGTAGGTCTCGGCGTCGCGCTTCAGCTTCATAAGCGTGCGCGCGCTGATCTCCTGCGCGGTGTAGTTCTTGCCGTCGATCTCGTCGCTCTTCCAGTCAGTGCCCATGTGGCGCTTGACGGATGCGAGCGTGCGGTCAACGTTGGTGACTGCCTGGCGCTTCGCGGTTTCGCCGACGAGCACCTCGCCATCCTTCGTGAACGCGACGATCGATGGGGTGGTGCGGAAGCCTTCGGCGTTCGCGATGACGGTGGGCTCGCCACCCTCGAGAACGGCGACGACCGAGTTGGTGGTGCCGAGGTCAATACCTACTGCACGTGACATATGTTCTCCTTGCGTTGTACGGGACCGGCGGCCAGCGCCGGTAGTTCGCGGGACCCAAGTTGCCTTCCCGACAAGTTGAGCCTTCTGCACTCAAGTTTACCGGGGGCGGTTCGGGTGTCAAGTTGAAAGCACCAAACTTGAGTCAAGTTCACTCAACTCTCAGGAATCGTTCACAGGGCATCCACTGCGGGAGCCCCGTTCACCTCGCCGGCACCAAACGCCCCCCTATCCTTTTCTCGCGATCGCGGTACTCTGGGGCTGTGAGCGAGACAACGAACGTACCCGCAACGAAGCGCACCGTAAACTCTTGGGCTCTCTGGGATTGGGCGACGCAGCCGTTTAACTCCGTGATCCTCACATTCGTGTGGGTCTCGCTCTACCTCGTCTCGGACGCGTTCCTCGCACCCGAGGTTGCCGCGCAGAACGCCGACGGCAGCCTCGTCTGCTCACAGAGTCCAGACGCTGCAACCGCGTACTGCACCGGCCTTGCCGACCTGTCAGCGAACTACGGCTGGGTCACGTTTGCGGCGGGGATCTTCATCTTGCTCCTCGCCCCGGTCCTCGGCCAGCAGGCGGACGCACGCGGCGCGAAGAAGCGGTGGGTCGTACTCGGCACCGCCCTGCTCGCGCTCATCCAGTTCGCAATGTTCTTCGTCTACTCCGACCCGCAGTTCTTCTGGTTCGGCGCCGCCGCTGTTGCGCTCGGCTCAGTGGCGAGCGAGATCGCTGGCGTGAGCTACAACGCGATGCTGTTTGATGTCTCAACGAAGAAGACCGTTGGCCGCGTGAGCGGTCTCGGCTGGGGCCTGGGCTACATTGGCGGCATCGTCGCGCTCGTCATTGTCGTTGCACTCACCGAGCTCAACTGGTTCGGGATGGACGTCTCCGATGGCCTCGCCTATCGCCTCATCGCAGTGGGCGCAGCCGTGTGGACCATTGTCTTCTCGATTCCGTTCGTACTGTGGGTGCCAGAGCCGCCCGCCCGCACCGACCGACCGCGCGTCGGATTCTTCCGCAGCTACGCGGTACTCGTGCGCGACCTGCGGTCGCTGTTCCGCAACCACCGGCAGACGTTTTGGTTCCTCGTCTCAAGCGCCGTCTACCGCGATGGGCTCGCCGGCATCTTCGCATTCGGCGGCATCCTCGCAGCCGTCTCGTTCGGGTTCTCGGCGACAGAGGTCATGGTCTTCGGGGTCGCGCTCAACCTCGTCGCAGGTGTCTCCACGATCATCGCTGGCCGACTCGACGACAAGTTCGGCCCGCGAGCCATCATCGTGTTCTCGCTCATCACCCTCGTGGTCAGCGGGCTGTTCATTTTCTTCTTCCGCGAGCAGGGCAAAGCGATCTTCTGGATCGGTGGCCTCATTCTCTCTGCCGCGGTCGGTCCGGCACAGGCTTCAAGCCGTTCGCTGCTCACGCATATGACGCCGGCGAGCATGCAGGGTGAGGTCTTCGGGCTGTACGCGACGACCGGTCGTGTGATGAGCTTCCTCTCACCGTGGCTGTGGGCGGCCTTCATCGGCTGGTTCGGAGCGACCCACTACGGC
>JAGNOB010000122.1 GCA_017990305.1 Leucobacter sp. | reverse complement strand
GCCGCCGAATCCGGCAAGCACGGTGGCAACACCGTCTGCGAGGAGCGCCTTACCGGTCACCGGGTCGAGGTCGCGCTCGATCATCAGGCCGACGCTCTTCACGTGGCCGACGTTCTCGGCGATGAGTACGAGCACCACCGGGAGGAATGCCGGGAGCAGGCCCCACAGCGACGGGTCAGAGAAGGGGTTCGCGGGGAGGTGGAATTCGGGGAAACCGATCCAGGCGGCACTCTTCACCGAGTCGAAATCCACGATGCCCATGAGCGAGGCTGCGACGTAACCCACGACCATGCCAAGCACGATCGAGAGCCGGCCGATGAGGCCGCGGAACAGCACGGTGATGAGCAGGATCGAGGCGATCGTGATGAGCGCCGCTGTCGAATGCAGGCCCTGGTTGACGTCGGGGTTCGCCGCGGGGTTGCCGAACCAGTTGTTCTTCACTGCCGGGGCGAGGTTGAAGCCGATGAGCGCGACGACAGCGCCCATGACGACGGGCGGCATGAGGGCGTTCACCCAGCCGGTGCCGAAGCGCTGCACCGCGATGCCGACGAGCGCGACGA
The DNA here is from genome assembly GCA_017990305.1 of Leucobacter sp. Classification (GTDB taxonomy): domain Bacteria; phylum Actinomycetota; class Actinomycetes; order Actinomycetales; family Microbacteriaceae; genus Leucobacter. Next base: position 5,727 of record JAGNOB010000122.1, on the reverse strand, counting down.
GCACGCCCATTGCAATGATTGCGAAGGAGGCGCGGGCGAGTCCGGCGACGTCACCGTAGTCGAAGCCGGCCGTGGCAACGGCAATCGGTGCGAGGAACGCGAACGACGAACCGAGGTAGCTTGGAAGCCGATTGCCGGTAATGAGCAGGAACATCAGGGTACCGAGGCCCGAGAAGAACAGCGTCGCCGTTGGCGGGAAGCCCGTGATGAGCGGAACCAGGAACGTCGCGCCAAACATGGCAACGACGTGCTGTGCGCCGAATCCGATGGTGCGGCCCCAGCTCAGGCGCTCCTCGGGGAGAACGATCGCGTCTTGGGCAACGGCTTTTCCGTCGCCGTGCAGCTTCCAGGGCAGCGCCATGTGGGGCTCCTTCGGGGTGGGCGGTCAGTGCGAGCCGCGCGTCCACCCCTGCAAGCACGCAACCAAACGACCATCATACAGCGAACACTCAGGATGGCCAGGGCTGCCCAGGCAGTCCTCCCTGCGCCGCCTCAGCGATCACGCTTCGGCGATGTACACCTTGCGAATGTGGTCGGCGACCGTCCAGCGCGTCCGGCTTCCCGCGGTCAACCGCATCACGTCACCCGCGACAACCTCGACCGTGTGGTCAACGACCCCGGACTCGGTGAGGAACTCAATCGTCGCGCCTCCAGAGAGCACGACGAAGAGCTCTTCGACCTCCGTGTCAGTAACGGTTCCCCCGCGGAGCTCCCAGATACCGACGCCGGCACCCGCGATCTCGCCGAGCTCAGCGATGCCCTGCACCGGCGTACCAGCGACCGTATCCGCAGCGGAGACGGCCGCGAGTTCGACAGCAGCAGCATGCCCCGAGATGGCGGCGTTATTCCCCGCGGGGAGCAGCTCGCTCACGAGTCAAACCCCAAGCCGACAGCGTCGAGCGTCTTCAGAATGACGTTGCGCTTGCCCCGGTTGTGATCCGCACGGTCGAGTGACCAGCGGGTGAGGTTGATCCCGATCGAGGCCACAGGCTCGGGCGGGAACGGCAGCGGGATGCTCCGCACCATCTCGAGTTCGGTGCGCTCGGTCACGCGACCCTCAAGCCGATCCACGATCACGTCGGCAGCGAAGTGCGTCGCGCCGACGCCCAGGCCCGTAAAGCCCGAAACATATTGCACGCGGCCGCCGTGTGCCTGCCCGAAGAATGCGCAGAAGCGCGTCGACGTGTCGATCACGCCCGCCCAGCGGTGCGTGAACTTCAACCCGGCAAGCTGCGGGAACGTCGTGAAGAAGTGGCTCGCGAGTTTGCGGTGGCTCTCCATTCGATCCTCGTACTCACGCTTGATCCGGCCACCGACGTGGTACACCGCGTCGTAGCCGCCCCAGAGAATCCGGTTGTCGGCGGTCAGTCGGGAGTAGTGGAACTGGTTCGCCATATCGGCGAGGCCCTCGCGCCCGTCCCAGCCGATCGATGCCAACTGCGCGTCACTCAACGGCTCAGTCATGAGCACGTAGTCGTAGACCGGCACCGTGTGGAAGCGGTAGCGCTTGAGCAGCGACGGGAACACATTGGTGCAGAGTGCCACGCGCTCTGCGGTGACGGTGCCCCGCTTCGTCTCAAGCAGGATCGGTTCGTCGTCCCGCCCCTCGAGGCGATCAACAGGGGTTCCCTCGTGAATTTCAACGCCGATCTTCGCGGCGAACTTCGCGAGCTCGACCGCGAGCTTCGCCGGGTGCAGGTTTGCGTTCTCACGCGGCGAGAACTCGCCGGCAAGGAACGTCGGGGAATTCACGCGGGCGCGCACCTCAGCCTCGGAGAGGGCCACCACGTGCGGATCGGGGCTCTCGCCAACCCAGTCCACCTGATATTCGTGGTTCGCGACCGACAGTTGGCCGGTTCGCTCCCAGTCGACGTCAAGCTCATGCTCGGTGATGAACTGTTCCATCGCGTCGAGGTTTTCGTAGCCGATGCGGCGAAGCGTGCCTGTCTCGTCTGGCCAGCGAGCCTCGGCGTTCGGTTCGCCGTGCGAAATGCTCGCCTCGCAGAACCCGCCGTTGCGCCCGGACGCCGCCCACCCGATCTTGACCGCTTCGAGCAGGATGACTCGCCGCTCCGGGTGTTCCTGCTTGAGCTTGATCGCTGTCCAGAGCCCCGCGTAGCCGCCACCGACAACAGCATCGTCGACGGTCACGCTCCCGTCGAGCTTCGGATAGGCGACCGCTGTGTCGGCGACGTCCTCGAGCCAAAACACGCCGTGCTTCGTGTCGGCAAGCGAATCGTCAACGATTCGCGCCGCTGGCCGGTGCGTTTCAAATACGGTCTGTTCCATGATCGCTTTCAGTCCTCGTCATTGGGGTCGTTTCTGAGTGTACATGCGCCCGGAACTGCGGTGTCCCTGCGCACGTATTGCGACTCGGCTGCTACTTGGCAGGCGGCTTCATGATCACGCCGGTCGCAAGGCCGACGGTGAGCCCCGCGGGAAACCACATCCAGAACTGCGTGAAGTACCAGAGCACGAGCCCCATCACCGCGCCCATCGCGAGCCCGAGCAGCACCTGCTTCCTGCGGGCTTCTGGAGTCGGCTCTTCGCCCTTGCCCTGCGGGTTCTTCTTCGGCTTCGATGACTTGCTCATGTGCCCAGCCTACGCGCGGCAGCTTGATCCACCCTGTCCATCTCCTGCAGCTGCGCGATCACCTCGGCCGGCGCGCCCTTCGCAGTGGCGAGCGCGACAAGGGTTCCGGTGGCTCGCGCGATCTTCGCCGAGCTCGGCGACGCGTATGCACCAGCCGCTTCGAGGACAGTTCCCACTCGGTCCAGCCATGCTTCGTCTGCGCCGTGCATGAGCTCGGCTTCCCACTCACGCCAGGCGCGGTCCACGCGGCCCGATCCGGATCCGGCGCGAAGATCGCTCGCCCGCACTCGGTCGTCGGCCAGTTCGACAACCTCGACACCGGCGGGGTCGACCAGCCGGACGATGCGGCGCTCCGTGTGGAGCTCGGCAATGGGCTGCACCCGTTCGGCGGCATCGCCTATCCACGTACGCAGTTCGTCAACGAGTCCCTGCGGCATGTCGTCTGCGAGGGGCCAGTGCAGCTCGCGGGTTCCGGCAGCACCCTTCGCTTTCACATGCCAGCCCTCGTCGGCACCGCCCTCGCGAACGCGCATCGCGACTGCCTGCCGCGCGAGCGCGCCGTCTGGGGTGTCGTAGTACCGTGCGTGCATCACGTGCGTCTCGGGGGCGCCGACACCGAGCCCGACGCCGGAGAAGGCGGCAGCCGACGGGATCTCGCTTTCCGCTGCGACCTCGTACTTCCGCTCAATCTCAAGCGATTCCGTCGCGGGAGCGGCAGTCGGCCGCTCCGCACCGGTGGCGACCTGGTTGCGCCCGGCGAGCCAGACGATCGCCGCGCCGGCTACGACAACGAGGAGAATGCCGAAGAGGGCGGTCGGGGTGAGGAGTTGATCGAGAAAGAGCACGCCGACGATCGTACCGACCACAGGGTCGAAGGCGAAGAAAACACCGAGGATCCGGGCAGATGTCAGGCGACCAGCGACGGTGTCTACCGACACCGCGAGCGCTGTCCCGATCAGCGCGGACAGCGCGAGCAGCCCCCACTGCGGCAGCGTCGCCACGGTGATGACCGGCAGCGAGAACGGGAGCGTCAGCACGCCGGCCACGGCGAGTGACAGAGCGACGCTTTGCAGCCCACCGTCGGAGTGACCGATGCGCGGTGCGAGCAGCGTGTAGCCGGCGAAGCTCGCGCCCGCGAGCAGGCCCCAGATGATCCCGATCGGGTCAAACGGCCCGCCGAACCCTGCCATGAGCACGACACCTGCGAACGCGGCGACGGCGAGCAACCCTTCGCGGAGCCTGCGTGAAGCAAAAAACGCAACCATGCAGGGGCCCAGGAAGTCGAGCGTGGTTGCGACGCCGAGCGGCAGCCGATCAATCGCCTGATACAACAGCTGGTTCATCGCGGCCATCGCCGCGCCATACAGCACGATCCCGAGCCACTCCTCGCGGGTTCTCCCCCGCAACCGCGGGCGGAACAGCAGGAACATGATGACCGCCGCGATGAGCATTCGCAATCCGCTTGTCCCAGCCGCGCCAAGATCGGCGAACAACGAGATCGAGATGGCGGCCCCTGCCTGCATGCCGATTGAGCCCGCAAGCACGAGGAACATTGCGCGAACCGTCGCGGATCTGGTGGGCTGAGTCTGCATCCTCCCCAGCCTAAACCCCGCGAGGTGCTTACACTTAGCTTCGTGAGTGAGCTTGTGACTGGTGTGACGGAGGCCGTACGGGAGGCCGCATCGAAACTGCGAGATGCGGAGGTGCCGCCTGAGGCACTCGCTCTATTCGTGCCGGAGCGACGCAAACTCCTCATACGCCGCAAAGCAACGATGCAACCGCTCGGAGAGGTGTGGCGGCTCGGTACGCTCCTCGTCGGCTCGGACCCCGCCGCGCCCGCGCTGTTCGTTGCGGGCCGCGCAACTCGCTCCGCTGTCCGCCCCTACCCTGGCAACCAGTCAGTATCTCGGGAGGAGCGCCGCGATATTGCGGCAGCTGCGCTGCAGGGAGGCTACCCCGAGGGGACGGCCGTGAACTTCGACGCACTGCCCGTGACGCTTGATGAGCCCTCCTTGGCCGTGCTCGCCCCAGAACTCCCGTTGGGCGTGGTTGACGGGGAGCTCCGGGTGCGTTGGCGAGCCGGCGCTCCGCTGGACGGGGCGCAGACGCTCGCGGCGTATCTCGCTGAGCGCGTCGACCTCCTCATACACCCGCCGACGCAACACATGTGATCTGCCGAAGCTTGGCGGCATTGCAGCCGGCCGGCGTCCACTTCGGCAGAGCGTGGGCGCGGTGGGGAGTGCAGGCGTCGCGCTAGTGTGCGGGCTCGGCCACCGCGAACCGCGGAGCTCGTGGGGCGCGTCGCTCATCGGACTCCGCTGCCAGCGTGCCGTCGGGCGCGATGTGGCTGAACATTTGGGCGACAACAGCGAGAATGTGCGGATCCTCCACCCGATACAGCTGCCTGCGGCCATCTCGTCGCGCGGCGACGATGCCAGCTGCTCGGAGCTTTGCAAGGTGCTGGCTGATGGCAGGGACGTTGGCGTTCGCGCGCTCGGCGAGTGTCGAGACGTCGTATTCCCCCGACGCGAGGAGCCAGACGAGGTGGAGCCTGGTCGGCGTGGACAGCATGTCGAACGTTGCGGCGGCCGCCTGTAGTTGCGCGTCGGTGATGGCGGGAAGGGCGGGAGCGTCAGATAAGTCGTGGTCGTCCATCTACTAATGATCCCTCATTCTGCAATTTGCGCAAGTTATTGCATGTCATAGGCTGGGAGCGCCAATGAGAGCCCTCGCCCGCTGAGAGACAGGAGCTGGACATCGAACCGCTACCTGCAGAGCCGCTGCGCGGCCCCGTCGCTCCCCCACGCGGCAGCCGCAGCCGGATCGCTGACATCGTCGTCTTCGCGGGTCTATTCATTGCGTTCTGGGCGGTCTCGCAGGTCTCCCCGGATCTCACAGCACCCTTCGACCAGACAACATCCCCGACCGCCGTGTCCACCGACCCGGTACATTTGCCCTACTACGCAGCCCGCTCGCTCCTGCGCATGTTCGTTGCACTCGCGTTCTCGGTCGCGTTCTCGTTCGTCTACGCAACGATCGTCGCACGCGTACGGCACGCCGAGCGAATCATGATCCCGATTCTCGACGTGCTGCAGTCAGTGCCCGTGCTCGGGTTTCTCGCGGTGACCCTGCCG
>JAGNOB010000120.1 GCA_017990305.1 Leucobacter sp. | reverse complement strand
TCGACCAGCGGCTGCACACGGAGGCAGTCAAGTTTCTGCAGAACGTCTCAGCCGACCAAGATCACCCCGCTCGCATCGCGATCACGAAGTTTCTCCACGACCTGTCGCAGGACCTCCAGGAGCAGGAAGCGCTGCAGGCGCAGCTTGAGTCCTTCAAGCGCGAGGTCTTCGACAGCCCGCGGATCCGCTCACTCGCCGCAAGCACCTGGCAGACTGCCCGCGCGGCAATCGTAGAGATGCTTGAGGATCCGGGAAGCGAGCTCCGCGCACGCGTCACCGCCGCTGTCACCGATTTCGGTCGCAAACTTGAGAACGACGCGACGCTCCAGTACAAGATCGACGTGTGGGTGATGAAGATCGTGGAGTATCTCGTACACACGTACAGGCACGACCTCGCGCAGGTAGTTTCGGACACGGTGCAGCGCTGGGACGCCAAGGACGCGGCCGAGAAGATTGAGCTGCAGGTCGGGAAGGACCTGCAGTTCATCCGCATCAACGGTACGGTCATCGGATCTCTCGCGGGCCTCACGATCTTCACGGTCGCTGAGCTCATCATCGCCCCGCTCGCTTTCGCTGGCTGACTGCGTTCCGCTTCGCCTGGCGACTGCCAGGCGTCTGCGGTGCCGCGGAGATGAAGGAATCCTCATCTTTGCCTCATCTGCGCTTCACATTGGTCCGCCACGATAGTCCTATGACCTTCGCACGACGCTTCCTCCTGCCGGGAGCCCTCATCGCCATTCCGGCGGCGATTGCTATCGGCAGCTTGGCGCTCATTCAAGCTCCAGGGGCACCTGAGCTCCCGAACGCGCCGATCGTGGCACCGGAGCCCGTCGTTGAGCCGCCGGCGCCCAAGCCCGAGCCTGCCCCGAAACCGTCACCCGCACCGGCACCGGCACCCGCTCCCGCACCCGCTCCCGCACCGGCACCAGCACCAGCACCAGCGCCAGCACCGGCACCGGCACCGGCACCGGCACCGGTTGATGATGACTGGGGCGACGACGCCGACGACTGGGGCGACGATGACTAACGCCCCACTCCGCACTCTCCGAACCCGGACGCTGCCCGCCCGCTGGCGCATCACCGTGTGGATCGTGCTCAGCACCCTGTTCACGCTCTGTGCGATTGGCCTCATTGGGCGCAGTCTGTCGCTCGCAACCGTCGAGGTTGAGGCAAACGCGCAAATCACTCAGGAGGGCGAGGAATTCGTGCGCTTCGTCTCCGAGGGCGTCGACCCCGAGACGACGAAACCGTTCGCGACCCCCGAACGACTGCTCGAGGTGTACCTCGCCAGGCAGTCAGTCGACAAGGGAGAGCTCATCATAGGCCTCGCTGATGGCGCACCGGTTGGTTCCCTGTCGGGCGTCACCGGGCATGAGCCAGGCGCTGCCCCCGACGCCTCGATCCTCACAACAATGACCGACCCCGACCAGCGCTCGGGCGTCGTCAATCTGAGCGGCAGCGAGCCCGTGCGCTGGGGGCGTGTGGACTTCGTCGTCGGCAAGGCAACAGGCTCGCTGTTGGTCGCGCAGTTCACCGCGGCGGATCGCGCGGCCGTCGACCGTGCCGTCGGCACACTCGCCTGGGTCGCGCTCGCTGGCATCCTGCTCTGCTCGGGTGTCGCCTGGCTCGTCGCCGGGCAGATCCTCACCCCCGTCCGAGAGGTGTACCGGGTCGCGCGCAGCATCACCGAGCACGACCTCACCGAACGCGTGCCCGTCGAGGGCAGTGACGACATCGCGCAGGTCGCCGCGACCTTCAACGAGATGCTCGACAGGCTCGAGGAGGCGCACCGCACGCAGCAGCAGTTCGTCGACGACGCCGGCCACGAACTGCGTACCCCGATCACGGTTGTACGGGGCCACCTTGAGCTCCTCAGTGAGGATCCGGAGGAGCGGCAGGCGACGATCCGGCTGGTTACCGACGAACTCTCAAGAATGAGTCGGATCGTCTCCGATCTCCTCGTACTCGCCCGCGCCGGGCAGCACGACTTCGTGCGGCTCCACGAGCACGACGTCGCTGCACTCACGCTCGACATCGAAGCGAAGGCGCAGGCGCTCGGCGACCGCCGCTGGCAGCTCATGGAGGTCGCTGAGGGCGAGGCTGCGATCGACGCGCAGCGCGTCACGCAGGCCGTGCTGCAGCTCGCCGCGAACGCCGTCCAGGTCACCGACGCAGGCGACCGCATCCGAATCGGCTCGCGCTTCGACGGAACGGGCGCGGAGCGCCGCCTGAGCGTCTGGGTCGCCGACGAGGGGCCCGGGGTCTCCGAGGAAGCTGCGAAGCGCATCTTCGACCGTTTTGTCCACGGCGGTCACGTGACGGCACGCAGCGACACCGCCGGCTCCTCACCCAGACACGGCTCCGGCCTCGGCCTCGCGATCGTGCGGGCAATCACTGACGGGCACGGCGGCTCCGCCTGGGTGGAGAGCACCCTCGGCGAGGGTGCAACCTTCGGCATCGATCTTCCCGCTCCTGCAACTCTCCCAGACCCCACGGCCCCCGAACTTGAGGAGCGCTAAATGCGGCACATCCTGATCGCGGAAGACGATCCGCACATCACCTCATTCGTCACGCGCGGCCTCCTCGCCGCCGGCTACGACACGACAGCTGCCCCCGACGGAGAGACCGCGCTCATCCTCGCGCGCTCGGGCTCGTTTGACCTTGTGTTGCTCGACATCGGGCTCCCGGGCATCGACGGCTTCACCGTGCTCAGCCAGCTCCGCGGCGAAGGCGTCACCGTCCCCGTGATCGTCCTCACGGCGCGCGACTCCGTGATCGACACTGTCCGCGGCCTCGAGGGCGGGGCAAACGACTACGTGACGAAGCCGTTCCAGTTCGCTGAGCTGCTCGCGCGGGTACGGATCCGCATCGGAGACGGCGAGCAGCGCCAGATCGGCCCCGTGCTCAGTCACGAGGACCTCACGCTTGATGTGCGCGCCCGACGCGTCACCGTTGGCGAGGAGGCCGCCGACCTCACCGCTCGCGAGTTCGATCTCCTCGAGGTGCTGCTGCAACACCCTGGGCAGGTACTCACCCGCGACCAGCTCATCGGACACGTCTGGGGGATGGACTTCGATCCGGCATCGAACGTGGTTGACGTGTACGTACGTGCGCTCCGCTCGAAGATCGGGGCCGACCGCATCGAGACCGTGCGCGGGGCGGGATACCGGCTGCGATGAACACCGTCCGCTATGCCACCGTTCCGCCTCCCGGACGGTCAGCCCTGCCTCGCAACACGGGTGCAGCACCCCAGCCACCGCGACGCGGCACCGACAAGACAACGCCGAGCCGCGCGCATCGGCAGGCCACAAAGCGGTGGGTCGCAGCCGCGGTCGTGTTGCTGCTTGCCGCCTGGCTGATCGTGCCCGCCGCGATCCGCAGCGCCGGCGGCGCGAGCGATCCTGCAGCGCTCAGCCTGCCTGCGGCCACCACCCTCGCCGTGTTTCTCGCCGCTGTGTGGGGGTGGGTGTTCTCCGCACTCGACGATACGCTCGTCGCATTCCTCGCAGCAGCCGGGCTCATCATCGTCGGCGCGCTGCCTGCCGACGCATTCTTCGCGAGCCTCGGAGACGAAACCATTTGGTTGCTCATCTGCGCCTGCATCATCGCCGCTGGGGTTGCCGCGTCGGGACTCGCGCTGCGTGGTGCTGCCCAGCTTGTTACCCGCGCGCGCCGGCCGCGGACGCTCGCCCACGCAAGCACCGCCGCCCTCATCGTGTCGGCGTTCGCGATCCCGGCGACGAGCGGCCGGGCTGCCCTCGCATTGCCCGTCTATCGCGCGCTCGTCATGGCGCTGCCGGGCAGACCCGCACTGCTGCGCGCCCTCGGGCTCATCTTTCCGACCGTGATTCTGCTCTCCGCAGTCGGATCGCTGCTCGGGGCGGGAGCACACCTCATCACCAGCCAGATTCTCGCCGAAGCGACGGGAGAGGGCATCGGGTTCCTCCGCTGGCTGATACTTGGTCTGCCACTCGCGGTCGTGTCATCTCACCTCGCGTGCGAGCTCGTACTTCTGCGATTCACTGACCGGGCCGAACGGTGCACCCGCGTCAGCGTCGCGCTCACAGACCTCGCCGAGCACGGATCCACCCCGGTGTCAGGCCCACTGACCCGCGTCGAACGCCGAGCCCTGCTGCTCCTTGCCGCGGTCGTCGTGATGTGGTGCACGGAGCCGCTGCACGGGCTCTCACCCGCCATTGTCGCGTTGCTCGGCGCAATCGCGATGACGCTACCCCGGCCTGGTTGTATCGGGCTCGGGCCGGCCGTAAAGCGAGTTCCATGGAACCTGCTCCTCTTCCTCGCAGCGACGCTCGCGCTCGGCTCGGCGCTCACACGCACCGGGGCGGGTGCCTGGCTCGGGGAGACGATGCTCGGCCCCGTCCGGGCGCTGGGACAGGGCGCGGGGCTCACCTTCCTGCTCCTCGTAGTCGCGCTGTCGCTTGCGGCGCACCTCGTCATTCAGTCGCGGTCTGCTCGCTCGGCCGCCCTCATCCCGATTATCGTCGCGATCGCTCCCGGTCTCGGTGTCGAGCCGGCAGCCATCGCGTTCGCCTCAACCGCAGCGGCAGGGTTCTGCCACACTCTGCCAAGCTCAGCGAAGCCGGTCGCGATGTTCAGTGACGCGGACTCGGGGGCCGGCATCGACCCCGCCGATCTGCGCACGCTCTCAGCGTGGCTCGCCCCGCTGCTGTTCACGCTCATCGTCGCCTGTTCCCTGTGGCTCTGGCCGGCACTCGGCCTCCCGCTCTTCAGCTAGCCCCCACTTCTCGCTCACTCCCCCGGGACCCTCCCGGTGCTTTGTCGACCCCACACACGGAGGTTCATCATGTCCATGCAGATTCCCCAGCGCATTCTCGTCGCCCCCTCAGGTTTCAAAGAGAGCCTTGGCGCTGACACCGTGGCCGCCGCCATTGCGGCCGGCATACGCCGTGTCATCCCCGGAGTACAGGTCGATGAGTACCCGGTCCCCGACGGCGGGGAGGGCACAGCCGAGGTGCTGGCGGCCACCACCGGCGGCGAGCTCGTTGCTGCCCGGGTCACCGGTCCCGTCGGGCAGTCCGTCCTCGCGCACTGGGCGAGGCTCGGCGGGGGCTCCCGCGGCACAGCAGTTGTCGAGATGGCGTCGGCCGCGGGGCTCCGCCTGGTGCCACGCGATAGGAGGGATCCCGGCGCGACGACAACGCGGGGCGTTGGCGAGCTCATCGCAGCAGCGCTCGATGACGGCGCCACGCGGATCATCGTCGGGTGTGGCGACTCGGGAACAAGCGACGGCGGGGCTGGCGCGCTGCGCGGCCTCGGGGCACGAATCCTCGATGCCACGGGAAACGAGATCCCCGATGGTGGGACCTCGCTGAGCATGGCGGCGAGCATCGATCTGCGGGGGCTGCATCCACGAGCGCAGGAGGTTGAGATCGTGCTCGCCTGCAACGTGCACAACGTTCTCTGCGGGCCGCGCGGCGTCGCCCGCGTGTTCGGGCCGCAGAAGGGCGCGAGCCCCGAACAGGTCGAGGAGCTTTCAGCCAGCCTCGAACACTGGGCGGAGCTGCTTCGCCGCACAGCCCCATACGGGCAAGAGATCGACCTGCGGACGGGGCAGGGCACCGGTGCGTCGGGCGGCCTCGGCGCTGGCCTCGCTGCCGTGCTCGGGGCCAAGCTCGCACCCCGATTCGAGGTGCTCCTCGCGCCGAGCGTAGCTCCGGTTGACCTCGACGGGCTCATCGCCGCCGCTGATCTCGTCATCACTGCGGAGGGCGCAATTGATTTTCAGACGCCACGCGGAAAGGTGCCAGCTGAAATCGCGCTGCGTGCTCGTGCGTGCGGGGTACCCGTGCTCGGCATCGCCGGATCCCTCGGCTCCGGCGCGCCCGACGTGCACGATATCGGGATCGATGCGATCGCCTCGATCCTCACCGTTCCGATGGAACTCGCGCAAGCAGTCGAACAGGGCGAGGCACTGTTGCGCGACGCAGCCGAGCGCTGCATGCGTATGATTCTGCTCGGCTCCGCACTCTCAGCCCGGAGCGCGCTACCGCTCGCAGCCTAGGGCGGGGAGCCGCGCGTGGCGGGGCGGCACAGCGTTAGTCGGTGCCGTACGCAATAGGCAGCAGCATGTCCTGCACGCGCTCGCGCATTGCGGTGTGATCGGTGCGGGTCGCGACGGCGCAACGCGAGACCGTGCAGTCAAGCCCTTCGATCGTGGGCTCGGGAACCGTCAAACGGACCGAGAACGTTCCGAGATCCCCGTCGTCGTATCCCTGCGTGGCAAATGATTTCCACGCCCAATCATTCGTGATCCAT
>JAGNOB010000121.1 GCA_017990305.1 Leucobacter sp. | reverse complement strand
GCGGGCGGCCTCGGGCGTCGTGCCGAGCACCCGCACGGATCCTGCCGTGAGATCGGCGAGCCCGAGGATGCCGCGCAGCAGCGTCGACTTACCCGAACCATTCGGGCCGATGAGGGCGACGGCAGCGCCGGCCGGCACCGCGAAATCCAGATGCTCCACGCGCGTCTCGCCTGCGTAGCCAAATGCGGCGCCCGTCAGTTCGAGTGGTGTCACAGCGGTGTCCGTCACGATGCCTCCCCCAACCCCTGCGGAACAGCGTCCGCGGTGTGGCCCCACGCCTCGAGAATCACCTGCGTGTTGTGGAGGGTCGCGGCGACGTACGTTTCTGCCCCGCTGCCCGCCGGCCCGAGGGAGTCTGCGTACAGCGCCTCGCTATCGACGACAGTGATCCCTGCCTCACGCGCGATCGTCTGGGCAAGCTTCGGGCTCATCGAAGACTCGACGAAGATCGCGCGGACTCCGCGCTCCTTGATCTTGGCGGTGAGCGCGTCGAGCTCTGCCGCGCTCGGCTCAGCATTGTCTTCAAAGCTCGGCATGATCGCACCGGCGTAGGCGATGCCGTAGTCGTGGAGGTAGTAGCGCAGCGAGTCATGGCCGCTCACGAGCACGCGGTCCGCCACCGGGACGCGCTCGAACTGCTCGGCCACCCACGCGTCGAGCTCCGCAAGTTCCGCCTCGTACGCGCTCGCGCGCTCCTTGTAGTCGGCTGCGTGCGCGGGGTCTGCCTTCGCAAGACCGCGTGCGACCTCAGCGGCCATAGCTGAGGCGTAGCGCGGTGAGGTCCAGATGTGCGGGTTGACGTCGCCGTGATCATGATCGTGATCGTCTTCAGCGTGCGCCTCGTGGCCGGCCGACGCGTCCTCTGCATGATCGTGCTCTGCGTGATCGTGCTCTGCATGATCGTGGTCTGCGTGATCGTGCTCTGCGTGATCGTGCTCTGCATGATCGTGGTCACCGGCAGCGGGAGCACCGCCCGTTTCGGCCTCGTGCTCACCCTCAGTAGTGATTTCCTTCGCCTCGGCAAGGTCGATGCCGTCTGCGGCGGTCACCAGTTCGCCCGCGAAGCCCGACGCCTCGATCGCGGAGTCGATGAACCCCTCGAGTTCGGCGCCGTTCACGACGAGCACGTCGGCCTGACTCAGCGCGACAAGCTCCTTCGGAGAAGGATCAAAGTGGTGCGCTGACGCGCCAGCGGCGAGCAAACTCGTCAGCGAGATGTCGTCACCGCCGATCTGGTGGGCGAAGTCTGCGAGCTGCGTCGTCGTGGTGACAACGTTGAGCCTGCCATCGCTCGGGGCCTCGGCCGCAGGGCTGCAGGCGCTTAGGGCAAGCGCTGCGGCGAGCGCGGGGATAGCCATTGCGAAGCGACGGGTGGTGAAGAGAGGGGACATAAGAAACTTTCTAAATGAGAACGAGTCTCAGTCTACGTGCTCATGAGAATCATTCGCAACAAGGAGGAGTATTTTTCCACCATGGCGCCGATCCCCCGCCGACAGATCAGCCCCCACTCGCCCCATGCGCACTCCCGACAGGCGCGGCACACACACCGCCGCTTGCGGAGCCACGGGCCTAGTGACCGGGCGGCGACGCGGGCCTCGGGCTACGATGGGCAGCACCACCCGTTGACACAAGGAGACTCTGTGACCATCCCAGCGAACACCCGCCGCAGGCTCGCGCCGGCTACCATCATGACGCTTGCCCTGCTCGGATCGCTCGCCCTGCTCGTCACCTTCGTGCTCCAGGTTGCCGCTGCCGCCCCGCCCCGCGGCATGGACGACGTCCGCGCAGAGCTCCTTGTTGCTCTCGAGGAAGATGCGGCGACGCTCACCGGAGAGAACCCGCCAGTCAAGATTCAGGCAGACACACTGGAGATCCTCGATCGCACCGCCGACGGGGCAGTCGCATTCGCCTTCCTCACGACCGACGACCGCCTGGGCTTCGGCGTTCGCGGTGAGAGCCCGGATGCCTATGCGTGGCAGCTCGGTGCCCCCACCGAGAAGGCTGGCTCGCTGAACGCAGCCCTCACCGACACGGAGCAGTACGAGTTCTCCGTACGCCGGAGCGGCTCAGGCAACGGCTTCGAGCACACCTTCACGCAGCTGTAGCCGCCTGCGCAGCAGCAGCCCCCACGAACGCGCCTTCCCCGCCGAGTAGCGAGGGCCAAGGGACCGCAGCCGCGTACTATCGGAGGTATGGGCACACTGGCGTCGTCATCTGAACCGTTCACTTCTGCCGTCGGGCTGCGCGACGCGCTACATGCGGGCGAGGTGAGCGCGGTAGCGGCCGCTGAACACTTCCTCGAACGTATCGCCGCTCGTGCTGACCTCGGGGCCTTCGTTTCCGTCACCGCGGATGCCGCCCTAGAGGCAGCGAGGGCCGCAGACGCGCTGTTCGCGTCGACCACCGACATCACAGATATCCCTCCGCTGCTGGGCCTCCCGATTGCGCATAAAGACATCGTTGACGTCGCCGGCGCACCGACAACGAGCGGCACCGCCGCGCATCCACCCCAAGTCGCAGCGACCGATCACCCGGTTGTTGCAGCGCTCAGGGCCGCTGGCACGGTATCGCTCGGCAAGACACAAGTGCCCGAGTTTGGGCTGAACTGCTACTCGGAAAACCTCGTCGCTGCCCCGTCGCGCAACCCGTACGACCTCACGCGCACCTCCGGCGGGTCCAGCGGTGGGTCAGCCGCGGCAGTCGCGGCAGGGCTACTTCCCGTCGCTCCCGGCAGCGACGGCGGCGGGTCGATCCGTATTCCAGCGCTCGCATGTGGGCTCGTCGGTCTAAAGCCGGGACTCGGCGCGGTGCCGGGGGATGTGACCACCGGCTATGAGGACAGCTTCGGCGGGCCGATACTCACGGTGTCCGGACCCATCGCGCACAGTGCAGCAGATGCCGCGCTGCTCATGGATGCGATGACCGAGCCGAGGCGGCAGGGAGACCACGCAGCGGCGGTGCAGCGGGCGGCCACGCTGCGCGGCCTGACCGTCGCAACAAGCACCGTTTCCCCGTTCGAATCAGCGATGGACATCACGCTCTCCGCTGACGCGGTCGGCGCGTTCGAGACAGCGTCCGAGCGGCTCGCCACCCTCGGACACCAGGTCGAACCCGCTGCTTTCAGCTACGATCCCGAGTACTTCGACTTCTTCACGGAGGGGTGGATCTCGGGGCTGTCCCTCATGGAACTCGACGCGGCGCAGATCGAGCTCCTCACCCCGCTCACCCGGGAAATGCGCGGTCGTGCGCTTGCCAGGTCCATCCCCCAGCACCGCGAGAGTGCCCTGCGGCTGCGCGGCTTCGCCCGCGAGGTCCGAGCGCTCTGGGGCCAAACAGACGTGGTACTCACCCCCGGTCTCGCGATGGCACCGCCCCCGGTCGGGGAGTTTCTCGGTCTCGCACCGGCAGATGACTACCGCTTGCAGTGCCAGTGGACGCCGTTCACCTCAATGGTGAACGTCTCTGGGCTCCCGGCGATCGCGGTGCCGATCTCGCATGATGCGGCAGGACTACCAGTTGGCGTGCAGCTCATCGGCCGGCCCGGAAGCGAACCACAGCTGCTCGCCCTCGCGGCGCAACTCATGCAGGATCAGTAGCCCCACCGCCGGCTGGATAGGGTGAGGGAATGACTCTGGCCCCGATCGAGCTCGCGCCACACGCCTGGATGTTGCTCGCGGTGGCCGCGATGCTCGTCGGCATTTCGAAGACTGCGCTGCCCGGCATCAACACGATCTCCATCGCTATCTTCGCGGCGATCCTGCCCGCCAAGGCTTCGACCGGCGCGCTGCTGTTGCTGCTCATCGTCGGTGACGTGTTCGCGCTCGTCAGCTATCGGCGCGAAGCCGACTGGCGTGCGGTCGTCAGACTGATCCCCTTTGCCGCGGTCGGGCTCGCGGCGGGAGCGGCGTTTCTGGCTCTCGCCGACGACGGCTGGGTGCGGCGACTCATCGGCGCCATTCTGCTGTGCCTCATTTCCGTGAACCTCTGGCAGCGGCTGCGGCCTCGCCCGAACCCTTCTGGCGGGACCCCTGCAGTAGCCTCACCGCTCTCTCGTCTCGGCGCCCGCGCAGGCTTTGGCGCGCTCGGCGGGTTCACGACAATGGTGGCCAACGCTGGCGGTCCGGTCATGTCGCTGTACTTTCTCGCAGCAAAACTTCCGGTAAAGACCTTTCTCGGAACGGCGGCGTGGTTCTTCGCTGTGATCAACCTCGTGAAGCTGCCGATCTCAATCAGCCTCGGGCTCATCACCCCGACGTCGCTCCACCTCGATCTCCTGCTGGTTCCCGCGGTCGTCGTTGGAGCGTTCATCGGGCGATGGATCGCGGCTCGCATCAAACAGCGGGCGTTCGAGTGGGCAGTGATCGCCGGCACAGCGCTCGGGTCGCTCTATCTCCTCCTCCGCTAGCGGCCCCGGCGCACTCGACGAAACCACCGATATGCCACCCACCTGAGTTCCCAATAGGTTTCGGGGGTAGCATTGCGAATCATGGACGATCCGAGCTGCGAACCCGATTTCAGCGCCGGCCACCCGGCGGCACCCGCTACGGCTGACGGCGCCGAGGGGCACGCTGGCCACTCGCACGGCCTCGACGGCGCTGCGACCGCGACCGGAAAGCACCGCAAACGACTGATCCTCGTCCTCGCGATCACCCTCAGTGTGTTTCTTGTGCAGATCGTTGGCGCGTTGATCTCGAAGTCGCTCGCGCTGCTCGCCGACTCCGGGCACATGCTCACCGATGCAACCGGCGTCGCCATCGCGCTCCTCGCAAGCATCATCGCGACCCTTCCTGCGAACTCCAAACGCACCTACGGTTACCTCCGCGTTGAGGTGCTCGCGGCACTCGCAAACGGCATCGTGCTCGGTGTCATCGCTGTCGTAATCTTCGTGCAGGCCATCGCCCGGTTTGGTTCCGAGGTCGAGGTGCAGTCGACTCCGATGCTCATCGCGGCCGTGATCGGCGCGATTGCCAACCTCGTTTCGCTGCTCATCCTGCGGTCCGGCCAGAAAGAGAGCCTGAACGTGCGCGGCGCCTACCTCGAGGTACTCGGCGATCTGCTCGGGTCGGTCGCGGTTATCGTTGCCGGCATCATCATCGCGTTCACCGGCTGGATGGTCGCCGACCAGATCGCATCGATCGCCATCGCGCTGCTCATCGCGCCGCGCGCCTACAGTCTGCTGCGCGATGTCGTAACGGTGCTGCTCGAAGCCGCCCCAAAGGATCTCGACGTCAATGCTGCGCGCGAGCACATGCTCGCAGTCCCCGGAGTCGTCGAGGTGCATGACGTGCACGCATGGACGATCACCTCGGGCGTTCCAGCGTTCTCCGCACACGTCACCATCACCGATGACTCCTGGAGCGAACGCGGGTACCACGCGGTGCTCGACGAGTTGAAGGCGTGCCTCATGGAGCATTTCCACCTCGAGCACTCGACGCTGCAGCTCGAACCGGAAAGCCACGATATTCCGGGGCTCCGCTCGCACGACTGACCGAGTGGCAGCCAGTCGGCTCGTCAATTTCCCCCGTTTTTCGCGTGACCGGGTTACGGTGGCACCATGAGAAGACTCAGTGCTGTGTCTGTCCCAGCTGTCATTGCTGTCTGGTTACTCACCGACATGTGGCGGCTCTGGACGCCGTCGCTCATCACCCTCTTTGGTCGCGCGGCCGAGACCCCGCCAGAGGTAATGGGCGCGTTCGCGCTCACGGTCGTTGCCGCCCCGCTCCTGCTGCTCGCGTTCATCCGTGGCCAGGCCCCACGACTCGCAGCGTGGCTGCTCGTCGCTGCGTTCGTGGTGCGGATCGCGCTGCGCGTGTACCCGTCGGGCGGTAGCTTCCAGCTGTACGGCAGCTCGCTCGGGGTGTTCCTCGCGATCGCTGCACTGTGCCTGATCGCGGGGACTGCCGGGCAGAACCTCCTGCCCAACGTCTTTCTCGGAGTCGCAATCGCGACTTCGACGCACGCTGCTCTTGGCTCCTTCGGCGCTGTTTGGCGGCAGGATCCGCTCGACGTTGTGCTGCTACTCGCCCAGGCTGCGCTCATCGTCGTAGCGTTCCGCGCCCTCCTCACGAGTCAGTCAGAGCCGCCAGCTAGACCGCTCGCGGGCCTGTTCGTGTTTCCGGTACTGCTCGTGTTGCAGCTCGCCTTGGCAAACGTTGGCCGTGGGTCGACCATGAATCTGCTCTGGGGTCCGTTCTTCGTTGTCGTCGGTGTCTGGCTGGCCGTCGTATTCGCGTTCCTTCCACAGTCGCGCCGCCGCCCGTGGGTTTCGGCGGCAGTCTTCCTCGCCTCGGTGCTCGT
>JAGNOB010000119.1 GCA_017990305.1 Leucobacter sp. | reverse complement strand
CTACTCGTGCGCAAGGGGGGACTTGAACCCCCACGCCCTTGCGGGCACTGGCACCTGAAGCCAGCGCGTCTACCATTCCGCCACTTGCGCGAGTCTGTTCCCTGCGCAGCAATCACGCGGACAACTCGTATAGCTTAGCAGCACTCGGTTATCTAAAACAAAGCGAGTAAACTTGCATAGAAATAGCCGCATGATACGTTCGCTGTATTTTGCGGTTTCGCGGGCACCCGCGGAGCGAGGTTTACAGAAAGGAGCGGGACATGGGATTTCTCGACAGCGTCGAACGTTCTCTCGAACGCGCCGTGAATGGGGCCTTCGCTCGCACGTTCCGTTCCGGGGTGCAGCCCGTAGAGATAGGTTCGGCACTCAAACGCGAACTCGACATTGGGGCCGTAGTTGTCGACCGGGACCGAGTACTCACACCGAATCGCTTCGTGGTCCGAGTGGCCCCGCAAGACGCGGATCGGCTCCTAAAGCTGGGTGACGCCCTCGAGGGAGAGCTTCGCGACATTGTCCGTAAGCATGCTGCGCGACAGAATTACCAGTTCCTCGGCGAACCGGACGTCGAAATCCGCTCCGATGACTCCCTCACCGGTGGCGTACTGCAGGTCGATGCCACCCAGGTAGAGGGCGGTGTCTCCTGGGTCGCGGCGATCGATGTCGACGGGTACCGACACGAGCTCTCTCGCGGCGTGACGCTTGTGGGTCGCGGGTCAGATTGTGGCATCCGCATCACCGACAACGCTGCTTCCCGTAAGCATCTCGAGATTGTCTGGGACGGAACGAATGCGCTCGCGCGCGATCTCGGTTCGACGAATGGCTCCAAGATCGAGGGGCAACGATTCCGTGAAGCCCGCCTCCAAACCGGTACCGTCATCATGATTGGACAGACTGCGCTACGCTTCCAACTGGTGCCTGGACGTACCAAGGCGCCGAGGCAGAGCACTTCAGCGGCGTCATCGACGCGCGGCTCCGCCAGTGTCGACCAAGATTTCTGGGGGGCCAATTGAGCGAAACAACGTTGCTCATCGTGCGCATCGGCTTTCTGCTGCTGCTTTGGTTTTTCATCTTCTCGATTGTGTATGCGTTGCGTAGCGACCTGTTTGGTGCCCCCGCTCGGAAACTGCGGAGCGAAGGCCCGACGGTGCAACCGGCGGCAGCTCCCCTTCAGCAGTCACCCGCGGCACCGCAGACTGCCCGCCCACCGGTCATAACGCCGTCAGGAGGCGCCCTCCCGACTGCGGGAGCTACCGGCCCCGCGCGATCCCTCGTGATCACATCCGGTGTTGCGACAGGCACCTCCATTCCACTTGATGAAGACTTCGTCACGATTGGCCGGAGCTCGGATTCAACACTCGTCATCGTTGATGAGTACACGTCGACGTACCACGCCCGCCTCGCTCGTGCCGGCGGCGAGTGGGTGCTCACTGACCTCGATTCGACAAACGGCACCCTGCTCGACGGCAACAAGGTTCGCAGCCCCATGACGGTGCCACTCTTCACGCCCGTTACGATCGGCAAAACCACGTTCGAGCTGAGGCCTTAGCCGTGTCATACGGATACGCGAGTGCGGTCGCCTCGCACGTCGGCATGGTTCGCGCGAACAACCAGGATTCGGGCTATGCCGGCGACTATCTTTTCCTCGTAGCTGACGGCATGGGAGGACATGCGGGCGGCGATGTGGCGTCTGCTCTTGTTACCCGCGACCTCGCAAAGCTCGACGAAGCTCCGCAGGGCTCCCCCGAACAGGCTGCCGAGCGTCTGAGCGAGTCGCTATTGGCAGCGAACACGATGCTGCGGGACACGGTGAAGGACCACCACGAGCTCGCGGGTCTCGGCACTACCTTTGTCGGCTTCCTCACCGTGGGCGAACAACTTGCCCTGGCACACATCGGTGACTCGCGGCTCTACCTCTTTCGCGACGGCGCGCTCCGGCAGGTCACGAAGGATCACACCTTCGTGCAGCGACTCGTCGACAGCGGCAGGATCACCGAGGAAGAGGCCCAGTTCCATCCGCGCCGTTCCGTGCTCATGCGTGTCTTGGGCGACGTTGAGTCGGCCCCAGAGGTCGACACAATGGTGCTTGATACTCAGCCCGACGACATCTGGCTGCTCTGTTCAGACGGTCTCTGCGGCTACGTCGATGACGACGATATCGAAAAGATCCTGCGCCGGCGCCGCTCCCTCCAGGGCGCGGTTGACGACCTCATCGACAAGAGCCTCTCCCACGGCGCACCCGACAACGTCACGGTCGTGCTCGTGGAGACCACCACTGCAGCCGATGCGGAGGCGCTCGAGCCCCATGCCCCAGCTTCGGCACAGCGCCCGGGCGACACGCTAGAAATCGGCGGGCGGTTGTTCGAGGACGACGATCCGCCCGCAGCGCACGCAGACACCGGTGCGCCAGTTCAGGGGCCGCGCAATCCACGGTTTGTTGGCTCCGCCGCAAATGCGCCGCTGCTGCGCGACGGCACGACGAACACCGCACGCACCCGACTCGCGAGCCGCCGACGCATTCGCAGGCTGCCTGCGGTGGAGGAGAGCCACTTTGAGGCACGCGCCGACGAGTACCTGGCCGAACTCCTCGCAGAAACCCGCCGGAGCAATCGCCGTCGCCGGGTGATGTGGCTTTTGGGTGTCATTGCTGTGCTCGCTGCGATTGGCAGCGCGCTACTCTTCGGCTACCAGTGGACCCAAACGCGCTACTTCGTCGGTACAGATGGTGACACCGTGGTGATTTACCAGGGTGTGCATCAGGATCTGGGCTCGTTCTCGCTCTACTCTGACGCCGAGCACACCGGAATTCCGCTCGCCGCACTCGACGGACTTGAGCGACGCGCGATCGAGCGAACCATCGGGGCGAGCTCGCTCCAGGAGGCGCGCGAGATTGTCGAGCGACTGGGAGATACGCCAGATGCCGAATAAGAGCAAGGGGACGAAGCCACGTAGCTTCGAGGACAACCGCACGAGCGAGACCGTGCTGCAGCGGATCACCGCGATCCGCGCGCCGCGAAAGCTGCGTTCGCTTGAAACCGCGCTCCTCATCTTTGCGCTTGCAATCGGCGTTGCAGCGGTCGTCATCATCGACCTCACGCTGCATCAGGAGCTCACCACAACGCTGCTTCCAACGGGTATTCCCTTTGTGCTTTCGGTCTTCGGGCTGCACCTGCTCGTTAGGCGCATCGCCCCCGACGCCGACCCCCTCATCATGCCGATCGCGGTCATGCTGAACTCCATCGGTGTCGCCATGATCTATCGCATCGACCTCGCAAACGGCGTGACGGGCTGGGGCGCCACAAGTGTGCGCCAGCTACTCTGGTCGACAATCGCGATCGTCGTCGCAGGTGTCGTGCTCTTTTTTGTGAAGAACCACCTTGTGCTTTATCGCTACACCTACCTGTTTGGCCTCGGCGCACTCGTCCTCCTATTGCTGCCAATGCTGCCCTTGATCGGACACGAAGAATGGGGCGCACGGGTTTGGATCAAGCTGGGTAGCTTCTCATTCCAGCCCGGGGAGATCGCAAAGATCTTTCTTTCGATCTTTTTTGCGGGCTACCTCGTGCGCAATCGCGAGGCGCTTTCCATTGTCGGCAAGAAGTTCGCCGGGATTCGTTTCCCGCGTGGACGGGACCTTGGCCCGCTCCTCGCGTTCTGGCTCGTGGCCATGGCTGTCCTCGTCTTCCAACGCGACCTCGGCACCTCCCTGCTCTACTTCGGGCTGTTCCTCTCGATGCTGTACCTCGCGACCGGTCGCATCGGCTGGATCGTGTTGGGTGTCGGCTTGTTCCTCGTTGGCGGCATCGCCGCGAGCCAGACGCTGTCGTATGTACAGCGCCGCTTCGCGAACTGGCTCGACCCGTTCGCAGACCCCTTCGATACGGGCCTCCAGATGGTATCTGGGCTTTTCGGAATGGCGAACGGTGGCATGACGGGCACGGGGCTCGGTCAGGGATACCCGCAGGACACCCCCGTCGCTCAAAGCGACTACATTCTGCCGAGTATCGGTGAGGAGCTCGGACTCATTGGCCTGTTCGTGGTGCTCGCGGCGTACCTCTTGCTCGTGGGTCGTGCCCTGCGCATTGGGTTCGCGGGCCAGGACGACTTCGGGAAACTGCTCGCAGCCGGGCTGGGCTTCGCGATCGCGCTCCAGGTCTTCGTTGTTGCGGGCGGAGTCACGCGAGTGATTCCGCTTACCGGCCTCACCGCCCCGTTCCTCGCGGCGGGTGGTTCATCGCTTGTGTCGAACTGGATCATTGTTGTGCTTCTCCTACTTCTCTCGAATTCAGTGCGCAACAGGCCTAAGTTGGTGATCCGTTCATGAATAAACAGTTGAAGTTCCTCTCGCGTACGGTGTTTGCGATGTTCATCGTGCTGTTCTTCTCGGTCACGATGATCCAGTTCGTGAGCGCCGATGAGCTCCGAAGCAACCCGCTCAACCAGCGCACAATCAAAAACGGCTACAAGGTCGAGCGCGGGTCAATCATCATCGACGGCGATCCGATCGCCTTCTCGACCCCGACGAACGACTCATTCAAGTACCTGCGCAGCTACGATCCCGGCACGATGTATGCACCGGTGACGGGTCACTATTCCCGCCAGCAGGGCATGACGGGCCTCGAAGCAGCGATGAACAAGGAGCTGTCTGGCAACGCAGACGCTCAGTTCTTTACACGCATCCAGAACACCCTGAACGGGGTCAAGCCGCAAGGTAGCTCGGTTGACACCACCATCAACCCGAAAGCCCAGCAGGCCGCGTTCGAAGCGATGCAGGAGTTCTCGTTTGAGGGCGCAGTCGTTGCGATCGAGCCGGACACGGGCAAGATTCTTGCGCTCGTTTCCACACCGACGTACGACCCGAACCTGCTGTCCTCGAACGATGACAGCGAGATCATCGCGAACTACGAGGCGCTGAATGCCGACGAGCTGCAGCCGCTCGTGAACCGCGCCATTGCCGGTGATCTCTACGCGCCGGGCTCCGTGTACAAACTCGTCACTGCAGCCGCAGCGATCGAGAGTGGCGCTGCGAAGCCCTCTACGGAGTTCTCCAACCCTGCAAGCCTTACCCTGCCGCAGTCGAGCGCGGTCATGCGCAACTCCGACCGCCAGACCTGTGGTTCGGGCGCGAAAGCCTCGCTCGAGACAGCGATCATTTACTCCTGCAACATTCCTTTCGCCGAAATGGCGATGGACATGGACAAGGATGAGGTGCCAAAGATGGCTCGCGCGTTCGGGTTCGACCAGGAACTCACAATCCCCACCGAGGTAACACCGAGCGTCGCGCCAGCTCCGCTGGACCAAGCACAGGTAGCGCTCTCGTCGATTGGGCAGCTTGATGTGCGCACGACGCCCTTGCAGGTCGCGATGGTCTCTGCCGCGATCGCAAACGGCGGAAAACTTATGAAGCCCGAACTCGTGGATCGTGTCATCGCACCAGACCTCCGTGTGGAGCACGAGACCAAGCCCGAAGAGATGAGCCAGCCCATCTCTCCAGAAACTGCAAAGGCAATCACTGGGATGATGGAGAAGGGCGTGTCCGATTCAACGGGCTTCGCACATCTCTCCGCCATCGACGGCGTGCGTGTCGCCGGGAAAACCGGTACGGCACAAAACGGAATAGACGCCAATGGGAACGATCTTCCCTATACCCTTTGGTATACAGGCTTTGCGCCAGTCGACGACCCCCAGGTTGCCGTAGCTGTCGTCATAGCTAATGGGGGCGGAGCAAGCTTTGATTATCAGGGGGGTTCGTATGAACTCCCGACGGCAGTAGGAAAACGAGTCATGGAAGCGGTGTTGAACGGATGAGACCAGCGGCAGGGATCACATTCGGCGGGCGCTACGAGCTGAGCTCCCGCATCGCCGTCGGCGGCATGGGCGAGGTCTGGAAGGCGAGCGACAGCATTATCGGTCGCACCGTCGCCATCAAAATCCTCAAAGACGAGTACATGGGCGACCCCGGCTTCCTGGAGCGCTTCCGCGCGGAGGCGCGACACGCCGCACTCGTCAATCATGAGGGCATCGCGAACGTATTCGATTACGGCGAAGAGCAGGGCTCTGCATACATCGTCATGGAACTCGTTCCAGGCGAGCCGCTCTCGGCCATCGTTGACCGCGAGGGCCGGCTGCCTTCGAACCGCGTGCTTGGAATCGTCGCTCAGACCGCGACCTCACTGCAGGCAGCCCACGATGCTGGGCTCGTGCACCGCGATATTAAGCCAGGCAACCTTCTCATCACGCCCGAAGGCCGGGTGAAGATCACCGACTTCGGTATCGCCCGCATCGCAGACCAGGTCCCGCTCACCGC
>JAGNOB010000118.1 GCA_017990305.1 Leucobacter sp. | reverse complement strand
TCGGGGTGCTGCAACTGGTAGGCGCCACGGTACTCGGACACCTTGCCCGCAAAGATCCCTTGCCTGCCCTTACGCAGCTCGTTCGCGCGAAACGGCTGATTGAAGAACGTCAGCGTCAGCGTGCCGACCCCGTCAGTGATCCGCGTTTCGACGATCGACCCACGGCGGCGCTGCATTTGCCGCACCCGCGTGTCAAGTACCTGCGCGACGACGGTCACCTGTTCACCTGCCGGTAGCCCGGTGAGCGGGGTGAGTTCGCCGCGCCGCGAGTACCTGCGCGGCAGATGCCAGAGCAGCTCTTCGACAGTCGCGATCCCGAACGCCTTCTCGAGCGGCTTCGCGCTCCGCCCGCCGATGACCCCGGTGAGCAGGGAGTCGAGGGTTACGTTCGCCATGTTCCCAGGCTAGCGCGCTCACCCTAGTTTTCTTGGAAAGCGACGGTAGTCTGGAGCGGTGACCGAACTCAATAGCCGCCGAGTCCATCTCGCAACCGTCCCGAATCTGCGCTCGCTCGGCGGGCTACCCGTGGCAGGGGGCACCGTCGCCCCCGGCATGATCTTCCGCTCCGCGACGCTCGGTGCACTGTCCGAGGAGGACAGCGCAACCCTCGTCGATCTCGGGATCCGGCGCGTCGCCGACTTCCGCACCATCGGTGAGCGCAAAAGTGCTCCCGACGTGCTCCCCGACAATGTCGAGGGCGTCGTATTTGATGTACTCGGAGACCAGCCGAACAGTATCGCGGCGAGCCTCGCCCACATCGGCATGCCCGGCGATCGCGGCAATCGCGAGCTCTCGGCCGAGGCTGCGGCGAAGGCGGCCGCGGGAATTACCGAGGTGTTGGGCGAGGGCCGAGGCCTCGCACTACTGCAGGGGTCGTACCGCCATTTCGTGCAGGCAGACTCGGCAAACACGGCCTACCACGGCTTCTTCTCCGCGCTCACCGAGGAGGGCGACTACGCACCAACGCTCTTCCACTGCTCGGCGGGTAAGGATCGCACCGGCTGGGCAGCAGCAGCATTCCTACTCCTCCTCGGCGCCGATGAGGCCACGATCATGGAGGACTACCTCCTCACCAACGTTGACATCCTCCCGATGGTCGAGCCGATGCTCGCCAAGGCGGAGGCGAATGGCATCGACCCCGACATGCTGCGCCCGGTGCTCACCGTGCAGCCGGAGATGCTCGAGGCTGCCTATGACGAGATGCGCGCTCGGTACGGCACAGTCGAGAACTACTTCATCACCGGCCTCGGGCTTGACGAGCGTCGCCTCCAGGTACTCCGCGACCGCTTCATCTCGGCGTAGCGCGTGACCAGGATTATTGCGGGCCGTGCCGGCTCACTCAGACTCGAGGTCCCCAAAGCGGGCACGCGCCCGACAAGCGATCGCGTACGCGAGGCGATCTTCTCGGCGCTCGAATCGTGGGGTGCAGTCGAGGGCGCGCGGGTATTGGACCTCTACGCGGGATCGGGAGCCCTTGGCCTCGAGGCCGCAAGCCGCGGCGCTGCGTCGGTGACGCTCGTCGAGAAGCACCCGCAGGCGGCTGGGGTCGCCGCGCGAAACGCACGCACCGTATTGCAGGCGTGGCAGGGCGGCCCGCGCGCCGGTCGCCGCTCCGCTGATCCCGCCGGAGCGATGCCGGCCGTCACGGTTGAGAAGCACTCGGTACAAACGTTCCTCGACCGCGAGGTGGACCGCGGAGACACCGCTGCACGGTGGGATGTTGCGCTCCTCGATCCGCCCTACGATCTTGACGATGAGTCGCTCACAGCGAATCTCACCGCGCTCGTTCCGCTCCTCGCCCCTGAGGCCCTCGTGCTTGTCGAGCGCAGCAGCCGCTCCCCCGAGCCAACGCTGCCAGCCGGGCTCGCGCCGATCCGCAACCGCGCCTATGGCGAGACCGTGCTCTGGTGGTCTGAACCCGTCGAAGCGTAGTGCTTGGTGCCGCGCTGCGGCCCAGCCCCGCCCACAACTGAGCTACAAACACAGAAGCGGCCCGAAACACAGCAGCGGCCCGAAAACACAGAAGCGGCCCGAGTCAGTGACCCGGGCCGCTTCTGCGCTATCGCGTAATTGTCGCGAATGAGCGACGTACCGCGAACTAGCGCGGGATGAGCGTGTACTTCGTCGAGAGGAACTCGTGGATTCCCTCGAAGCCGCCCTCGCGTCCGATACCCGACTGCTTCAGCCCACCGAAGGGAGCCGCAGCGTTCGAGACGAGGCCGGTGTTCAGGCCCATCATGCCGGTTTCGAGCTTCTCAATCATGCGGTGCCCGCGAGCGATGTCTTCGGTGAAGACGTAGCTGACGAGGCCGTACTCGGTGTTGTTCGCGATTTCAACAGCCTCTGCCTCAGTCGAGAAGCGGATGATGCCGAGGACAGGTCCGAAGATCTCCTCGCGCATGATCGCCGACTGGGGGCTGAGCTTGTCGATGACGGTCGGCTGGAAGAAGTTGCCTGGGCCGTCGATCGCTTCGCCACCGGTGACGATGGTAGCGCCGGTCTCGACTGCGTCTGCGACGAGGCGAGCCGTGTTCGCAACGGCCTTCTCCTCGACGAGCGCGCCGATGTCGTTGCCCTCGTCTGCGCCGCGGCCGATGCTCATCGCAGCAACCTTCTCGCCGACGCGACGAGCGAACTCGTCAGCAACCGACTCGTGCACAATGATGCGGTTCGCCGCGGTGCACGCCTGGCCGATGTTGCGGAACTTCGCGAGCAGCACTCCCTCAACAGCCTTATCGAGGTCAGCGTCTTCGAAGACGACGAACGGAGCGTTGCCACCCAGCTCCATCGAAGTGCGGAGCACGTTCTGTGCAGCAGCCTGCAGCAGCGTCACGCCAACGGGGGTCGAGCCCGTGAACGAGAGCTTGCGCAGGCGGGTGTCCGAGAGGAGCGCGCTGGACTGCGCGCTCGACTTCGACGTCTGCACGACGTTCACGACACCGGCGGGAACGCCAGCTTCTTCGAGCAGCTGCGCGAAGAACATCGTCGTGAGCGGGGTGAGCGCTGCGGGCTTGATGACGACGGTGCAGCCAGCAGCGAGCGCCGGAGCGATCTTGCGTGTTGCCATCGCCAGCGGGAAGTTCCACGGCGTGATGAAGTAGCAGGGGCCCACGGGAATGTGTGAGACAACCATGTTGCCGGTGCCCTCGGGGTTCGGGCGGTAGTCGCCGCGCACGCGCACTGCTTCTTCCGAGAACCACCGAAGGAACTCGCCACCGTAGTTCACCTCGCCGCGTGCCTCAGCGATGGGCTTGCCCATCTCCATTGCCATGAGCAGCGCGAACTCTTCCTTGCGCTCCATGAGCATGTCAAATGCACGACGGAGGATGTTCGAGCGCTCGCGCGTCGACGTCGCTGCCCAGTCGTCCTGAGCGGCGACTGCGGAGTCGAGCGCACGCACTGCGTCTTCGACGGTCGCATCGGCAATGGTCTTGATGACCTCACCGGTTGCGGGGTCTACGACGTCAAACGTAGCGCCGGAGGTGGATTCTTCCCACTTGCCACCGATCGCGAGCCCCGAGGGGACGCGGTCGAGGAGTTCCTGTTCGTTGGGCTTGAGAGCCATGAAGCGGTGTCCTTTCAGCCTGAGTACTTGTGAGGAGCTTAGTTCGCTGCCAGCGCGTCCGCGATGATCTGCAGCGCCTCGCGGAGCAGTTCATCGGAGATCGACAGCGGCGGGAGGAAGCGGACCACGTTGCCGTAAGTGCCGCAGGTGAGGAGGATGACGCCCTCGTTGGCTGCGTGCTTTGCGATGGCTCCGGTGAGTGCAGCGGCCGGGTTCTTCGAACCCGACTCGACGAACTCGACGGCCATCATTGCGCCGCGGCCGCGGATATCACCAATGCGGTCGTCGCTCTTCTGGAGCTCGACGAAGAACTCGCTGATGATCGCGCCGATTTCGTTCGCGCGTGCAGCGAGGTTTTCCTTCTCGTAGGTGTCCATCGTCGCGAGTGCTGCTGCACACGAGATCGGGCTACCGGTGTAGGTGCCACCCAGGCCGCCTGCGTGAGCGGAATCCATGATCTCGGCGCGGCCGGTCACTGCCGACAGCGGCAGGCCGCCTGCGATGCCCTTCGCGGTGGTGATCAGATCGGGAACAACGCCCTCGTGATCTGCTGCGAAGCGGTCGCCGGTGCGCGCGAAGCCGGTCTGCACCTCGTCGAGGATGAAGACGACGCCGTTCGCGGTTGCCCACTCCTGGATTGCGGGGAGGAAGCCTGCTGCGGGGGCGATGAAGCCGCCCTCACCCTGGATGGGCTCGATGATGATTGCGGCGACGTTCTTCGAGCCGACCTGCTTCTCGATCTGGGTGAGCGCAACCTCTGCTGCGTCGACGCCCGAGAGCCCATCACGGTACGGGTACGAGGTGGGGACGCGGTAGACCTCGGGAGCGAACGGTCCGAAGCCGTCCTTGTACGGCATGTTCTTTGCCGTCATTCCCATAGTGAGGTTGGTGCGACCGTGGTACGCGTGGTCGAAGACGACAACCGCGTCGCGCTTGGTGTAGTGGCGGGCGATCTTGATCGCGTTCTCCACTGCCTCGGCGCCCGAGTTGAACAGTGCGGAGCGCTTCTCGTAGTCGCCGGGGGTGAGCTCGTTGAGCTTCTCCGCGACGGCAATGTACCCCTCGTAGGGGGTGACGGTGAAGCAGGTGTGGGTGAACTGCTGAACCTGGGCGGTGACTGCCTCGACAACGGCCGGAGCCGAGTTGCCAACGCCGGTCACTGCGATGCCCGAGCCGAGGTCGATGAGCGAGTTGCCGTCAACGTCAACCATGACGCCGCCGCCCGCAGCAACGATGGAGACGGGAAGTGCAACGCCAACGCCTGCGGCAACCGCTGCGTTCTTGCGTGCGAGCATCTCCTGCGACTTCGGGCCGGGGATGCTGGTGACGAGCTTGCGCTCCTGCGGAAGTGAGGGGCCGCCGGTGAGAGTCATGGATGTCTCCTTAACGTGTTGAAGAGTGAGCACCGAGTGGTTCCCCCACCACGGCGCCGGATACCTCCAAGGATACGTCTGGGAGCTGTCACCCAAAGATGCCATAATGGCGATTGATGATGCAATATTTCGCCGAACCGGCAATTCACTCGTGGATCGATCTCGACACGTTGCTCCGCGACTACGAGCTCGGCCTCGTTGCGGTGGCAGGAGTCGACAACGAGACTGGGTCGCGCGTCGTGCAGTGGGTGCACTCGACGGACCTCGCAGACCCGACGCCGTTCCTCACGCCCCGCACGGTGCTGCTCACGACCGGCGCGCAGTTCAAGGGCACCCTCAGCATTCGCTCGGCCGAAGCCTACGTATCACGGCTCGTGGCAGCGGGCACCACTGCACTCGGAGTGGGCGTCGGTATCCGCTGGGACCGCATCCCCCCTACGCTCGTCGAAGCCTGCGAGAAACTCGGTCTGCCCCTCATCCGCGTGCCCTACGACACTCCGTTCATTGCGATCACCCGCGCGGCCGCCCGCCTCATCGAGGCCGCCGTGCACGCCCAGAACATGGACCGACTGTCGCAGTCACACTCGACGCGCCCCACGAGCCTTGCGCGTTCCGAGGCTGCTCTCGCGACCGCAATACTTCGGCTACTCATCTCAGGAAACAGGGAACTCGCGGAGGGAGTAGCTGGCACGCTGTTCCCTCGACTCCCACGCGGCCAAGTGTCGGTCATCGCGCTTCCAGGCATCCACCCCACCCTAGAGTTCGAGTCTCTCGGTGACGGCGCCGCGACGGGGATCGTGGATGGGCGACGACTCATCATCTGTGAACCCGCACGTATTCCTGCGGCGAAAAAACTCGCGCGCGGCCTCCCCGGTGGCCTCTCGGAGCGCGGATCGCTCGAGGACCTCGTCGAGCTCGTGGCGCAGGCGGATCGAGCGCTCGAGCACGCCCTATCCGAGGATCGAACCGGCGGCACCGGCGCGAAGGTTGTCGAGTACCGACCCGCGATGCACGCCGGCCTGTTGCAGCTCATCGGAGAGAGCCAGGACGCCCGCAGGCGCGCAGCCGGCTTCCTGTCGCCGGTGCGAGCGCACGACCGCAAGCACGACGACGAGATTGAGCGCAGCCTCGAAGCCTGGCTGCGCCACAACGGCCAGCTCTCCCCCGCTGCCGAGGAACTGTCGATCCACCGTCACACGCTGCGTGCGCGTATTCGGACCGCAGCTAGCCTGCTGCAACGCGACATTGATACCCCCGACACCAGAGCGGAGCTCTGGACCGCGCTGCGCATCGCGGCAGGCCCGCAGCAGGCTACTCGGCGGTAAAGGTCGCCTCAACGCGCACGCCAACGGATATCTGCCCCACCGTCACCTCGGGCGCCGCAGCGGCAGCCATCGCGAAC
>JAGNOB010000117.1 GCA_017990305.1 Leucobacter sp. | reverse complement strand
ATCCTCGCGCCATTTGCTGGCACCCTCGCGTCGTGGCAGGTCGACGACGGCGCGACAGTTGCAGCCGGTGACACCATTGCTGTGCTCGAGGCGATGAAGATGGAGGTCCCCGTGAAGGCGGCGGCCGCCGGTACACTCCTGCACGCGGTCACGGCCGGCGCAGTTGTCGCGGCCGGTGAGGCGATCGGCGCCGTGCAGCCTCAGTAGTCGGCTGCCCCACGGCTGCCCTGTACCAATGAAGGAGAACAGGTTATGACACGCATACTCGCAACCGCAACACAGCTCAGCGAGGCTCGCACTGCCCGCGCACAATACCGGAGGGGGCACGTGGCCCCGACAAGCGGGGTCGCACACGGGCTGGTGCAGGCCAACCTCATTGCTGTTCCAGCCGATTGGGCCTACGACGTGCTGCTCTACGCTCAGCGCAACCCGCAGGCCTGCCCGGTGCTTGAGGTGCTCGACGCAGGGACAACCGAGTCGCGAATGGCGCCGGGCTCAGACCTGCGCACCGATATTCCGGCCTATCGCGTGTGGCGCGACGGTGAGCTCACGGCCGAGCCGAGCGACGCCTCTGCCGCGTGGGAGGAACACCCCGACCTCGTGTCCTTCCTCATCGGGTGCAGCTTCACCTTCGAAGCCGGACTCGTCGACGCCGGTATCGAGGTGCGACACCAGGCGCTCGGCCGCAACGTTCCCATGTACCAAACGACCCGCCAGTGCGAACCAGCGGGTCGCCTCACCGGTGAACTCGTGGTGTCGATGCGCCCGATCCCCGGTGACAGGGTCGCCGATGCGGTGCAGATCTCAGGCCGCTATCCCGCTGTGCACGGTGCGCCGGTGCACATTGGCGACCCGGCGGGCCTCGGAATCGCCGACCTCGCCTCCCCCGAATTCGGTGACGCCCCCGAACTGCGCGACGGTGATGTCCCGGTCTTTTGGGCCTGTGGCGTCACGCCGCAGGCCGCGATCATGGCGTCGCGCCCGCCCTTCGCGCTCACGCACGCGCCGGGCTACATGTTTGTCACCGACGTGCCAGACGCCAACTACCTCGTCTAGGTAGTTGCGCGGCGGCGGCTACCTCCGGTTGCCCTGACGCGGCATCCACCGCAGAAACCCGACAGTGCCGAGCAACCCGATCGCGCCCATCGCCGCGGTGGCCACCCCGATCGGGGCTACGGCGGCCATTCCCGAGAAGATGAGCGGTGCCACGGCGGCGCCTGCGCTTGTCAGTGTGCGCCACGATCCGAGGAACGGCGCCGGGTTCGCCTTCGGAGCGAGGTCGGCTCCTAACGTCAGCAGCAGTCCACTCGACAGCCCGTTCGCGACCCCGATCACGGCGGCGAGCACGACAAACCATGTCGATGCCGCATCCCATTCGCTCGTGAAGGCGAGGATGAGGAAGCTGAGGCTCATCATCAGCATCGACGGTACGACAGCCCACAGCCTGCCAAACCGGTCCATCACCTGGCCGCTCGCGTAGAACAGGGCGAAATCGAGCGCCCCAGAGATACCGACGACGAGCGAGATCGTTTGGGCGTCGAGCCCGATCGCGACTCCCCAGAGCGGCAGCACCACCTGGCGTGCCGCTCGCAATGCAGAAAGCGACGACGCTGCGAGCCCAAGGCGGGCAAGCACTGACCTGAATCGCACCATCGTTCGGAAGACTCCCTCACGGGCGGCTTCCGCGTCGGGAAGGCTCATGCCAGCTGTCGCAGCCCCGGTAGCCACTTCACGCTCGGCCCCGACGAACTCGCGCTCAGGATCGGGGCCAAGCCACACGAGCAGCACGGTCGCCGCTAGGCAGATGATGAGGCACCAGATCACCCAGGTGTCGTCACCGGTTGCCGACAGCAGCAGCGCGGCAATGAACGGGCCAAGGAATATGCCAAACCTGTAGCTTCCGCCGAGCAACGCGAGTGCGCGCGCCCGAAAATGGAACGGCACGTGGGAGGCCATGAACGAGTGCCGAGCGAGCCCGAACGCTGCGGCGCAGAACCCGTTGATGAAGATCGCGATGGTGAGCACGGTGATGTTCGTCGCGAACGGCAGCATCACGGCCCCTGCGAGCGCGAGCAGCCCCGAGAACACCATCGCGTACCGCTCGCCGACCTTTGCGACGAGCCACCCCGCGGGAATGTTGCCGCACAGCTGCCCGACCACGAGTGCTGAGGCGACGAGACCGGAGGTCGCGAGATCCGCGCCGAGTCTCGTTGCCATCGTCGGGATGAGTGGGATGATCGCACCCTGCCCGAGGGCGAAGAGCAGCGTCGGGCCATAGATCATTGGTGCCAGGCGCAGGAGAAACGCGGAGATCGATTCAGCCATGGCGGTTCCTACTCATTGCTCCCACAATACTCATGCCGCGCGCCCGCGCCGCCGCGGTGTACTGCACAGCGA
Source organism: Leucobacter sp. (assembly GCA_017990305.1). Taxonomy (GTDB): domain Bacteria; phylum Actinomycetota; class Actinomycetes; order Actinomycetales; family Microbacteriaceae; genus Leucobacter. Next base: position 3,959 of record JAGNOB010000117.1, on the reverse strand, counting down.
GCGCCCGTGGCCGAGACTGGCGCCGGAGAGTACCCTAGGTAGCAGGCACATGAGGAGGCTGACATGCACGGCGAGTATAAGGTTCCCGGCGGCAAGCTCGTCGTCGTCGATTTTGACGTTGCAGACGAGAAGATCACCGATTTTCGACTATCGGGTGACTTTTTCCTCGAGCCAGACGAGGCGCTGCTCGACATCAATGCCGCGATCGAAGGGATGAGCCCGAATTCAACGATCGATGCGTTCGCCGAGGCGATCCGCGAGGCACTCCCTTCCGAGGTGCACTTGCTCGGTTTCACGCCAGATTCAGTGGGCGTCGCAATACGCCGCGGCGTCACGGGAGCAGCGCACTGGCGCGACTACGACTGGCAGATTATCCGAGAGCCTGCGGTCACGCCGATGCTCAACGCGGCGCTCGACGAGGTACTCACCACCGCAGTCGGCGAGGGGCTGCGCGGGCCAACGATGCGCATTTGGGAGTGGAACGAGCCGGCCGTCATCATCGGCAGCTTCCAGTCGGTGAAAAACGAGGTCGATGAGGAGGCCGCCGCCGCACACGACGCCACCCTCGTACGACGGATCTCGGGTGGCGGCGCGATGTACATGGAGCCCGAGGCGAGCATCACGTATGCCCTCTACATTCCTGGCGAGCTCGTCCGCGGCATGTCATTCGCCGACTCATACGCGTACCTTGACGACTGGGTGCTCGAAGCCCTGAAGTCGCTCGGCATCGACGCCGTTTACAAGCCGCTCAACGACATCACGAGCCCCCAGGGCAAGATCGGTGGCGCAGCGCAGAAGCGGCTCGGATCGGGCGCGATCCTGCACCACGTCACGATGGCGTACGACATGGATCCGACGGCGATGACGCAGGTACTGCGCATCGGCCGCGAAAAGCTCTCTGACAAGGGAACAGCGAGCGCGCAGAAGCGCGTCGATCCGCTCCGTAGCCAGACAGGAAAGACCCGTGAAGAGATCGTCGAGCGCATGATTGAGGTCTTCCAGCGCCGCCACGGCGGCGTGATGGGGGAGGTCACCGAGGGCGAGTGGGATGCCGCGGAGCGACTCGTCGAGCAGAAGTTCTCAACCGAGGAGTGGCTGCGGCGGGTGCCGTAACCACCCCCACGATGTGAGGAGTTACCCATGATCCGACTCGGCATGATCACCGTTGACACCGCCGACCCGCGCGCGCTCGCCGCGTGGTGGGCTGAGCGGCTTGACGGAGAGATCGTCCAGGATTCCGACGGCTGGTTCTGCGTGGTGCGGGCGCCCGAGGTGCCCGTTGCCCTCGGGTTCCAGAAGGTCGAACACCCGAGCCCGGGGAAGAACCGCCTCCACCTTGATTTCGACCGTTCCCCGGATGTCGACCGCGAGGCGATGGTCACGGCATGGACCGCCGCGGGCGCGACGCACCTCGGGCGCCGTGGCGAGTCCGACTTTTCGTGGGATACGTTCGCGGACCCGGCGGGCAACGAGTTCTGCATCGGGGACCCGCACTAGCTGACGGCCGTAGCTGCCAGCGGTGGCTGGCGGCGCCCGGCTCGAACGTCCGAGACGGGCGCCGCCGCGTCTCAGTTAGACGCGGGCCCGGCGCGCGCCCTCGCCGAGCGACTCGAGCTTTGCCCACGCGATCTGCGGGTGCACGCGACCGCCGAGGCCGCAGTCGGTCGCGGCGATCACGCGCTCCGGGCCAACGATCTTCGCGAAACGCTCGATGCGCTGCGCCACGAGATCAGGGTGCTCAACAAGGTTGGTTGCGTGACTGACAACGCCTGGAACCAGGATGAGGTCATCGGGGATGAGATCCCGCTGTTCTTCCCACACTGCCCACTCATGCTCGTGGCGCGCGTTGGCTGCCTCGAATGAGATCTGGCCGACGTTTGCTCCGAGCACGGTTTTCAAGATGTGCTTGAGCTCAATATCGGTGGTGTGCGGGCCGTGCCACGAGCCCCAACACAGGTGCAGGCGGATCTGCTCCTTCGGGAGCCCCTCGATCGCGGCATTGATCGCGTCGATGCGGATCTGCGTGAACGCCAGGTAGTCCTCAACGCTCGGCTCGGGGTTGATCTGGTCCCAGTTCTCTGCGAGCGATGGATCGTCGAGCTGCAGGATGAGCCCCGCGTCGGTCACCGCGCGGTACTCCTCACGCAGCGCCGACACCCATGCGTCGATGTGCTCCTGCTCGCTCGCGTAGAACTCGTTCTCGATGCGCGCAGCAGAGCCCGGCGCGATCGCGGTGAGGAAGCCCCGCTCCCCTGGCTGCAGCGCGGCAGCGAGGTTGCGGGTGTCGGCGGCGGTCGCCGCCTGCCCCGTGTAACTGATCGGGCCGGTCGTTGCCGGGAATGCGGTCGCGTTCTTGCCAACGCTGATGCCGCCCTCGGGATCCTGATAGGCGTCGGCAAAGGCGCTCCAGTCGCGACGGTCAGGGAACGTTGTCAGTCGAATATCACCCGGTGCGGAACGCACGGGCTCCTGGCTGAAAATATCTTTCCCGGTGAGCTCGAGACCCGCGGTGCGCTGGAAAGAGTAGGTCCACCATGCACCGTAGTCGACCGCGTTCGACATGGCTTTGCCGAACTCACCGTCGCCCGGCTGCGTGATTCCTGCAGCGCGCTGGCGCTCGACGACGTCGCGGGTCGCCTCGGCGACAAGCGCCTCAAACTCGGGAGTGGACTGCAGCGTGAAGCCGTCGTCTGCGAAGGTGCGGGCCGCGTTGGCCTCGATGAGCGCCTTCGTGCGTGGGAGGCTGCCGGCGGTGGTGGTTTCGATGCGGGTCATACCCCGAAGCTACCGCGGAGCCAACGGCACCCCCAGTTGCGTGACGGTAGATGACGCCCGGTGTCACCCGGTTACGGGATCAGCACCACTTTGCCTGTGGTCTCACGCCCCTCGAGGGCGCGGTGCGCGTCAGCGGCTTCCGCGAGCGGGAAGGTGGCCCCGACGCGGATGTCGAGCACACCTGTTTCAATCCCGGCGAAGAGTTCGTCGTAGCGCCAGCTGCGTTCGCCGGCTGAGCGGAGGAAGTGCACGAGCGACGGCCGCGTCACCGATAGTGAGCCGCCGGCATTCAACCGCTGCGGGTCGAATGGTGGCACCGGGCCGCTCGCCGCGCCAAACAACACCAGTTCGCCGCGAACTCTCAGCGATGCAAGCGAATCGTCAAAGGTGTCTTTACCGACGCCGTCGTAGACAACCGCGACGCCCTCGCCGTGTGTGAGGTCTCGAACCCGCTCGCTGAATCCCTCGTACGGGAGCGCCTCTACGGCGCCAGCCGCACGACTCAGTTCACGCTTCTCCGCAGTGGATGCTGTCGTAATCACTCGCACCTCGCGCGCTGTGAGAAGCTGCGTCAGGAGTAGGCCGACGCCGCCAGCGCCAGCGTGCACGAGCACGGTCTCGCCTTCGACGGGCTGCGCGGCAGACGTCGACAGGTAGTGGGCGGTAAGCCCCTGCAGTGGAAGCGCCGCAGCTGCCTCGTCGGTGAGCACTTCTTCGAGCGAGTCGGGCACCCGCACAGCGGCCACTGCGGCGACAACGAAACGTTCCGCGTAGGTGGCCCGCCCCTCGGCCGTGACAACGCGGTCGCCGACGCTGAACCCCGTCACGCCCTCGCCCACAGCCGTTACTCTGCCAGCGGCCTCTGCGCCGGGCGTGAAGGGGTACCCGACCGGGTAGAGACCCGAACGCTGGTACGTTTCGATGAAGTTCACCCCGACCGCGGCAGTCTCCAGCAGCAGTTCGCCGGGCCCCGCCGAGAGATCGTTTGTCGGTAAGAACTGCAGCACCTCGGGGCCGCCCGCCGTTTCAGCAATGATCGCGTGCATTCCTCCAGCCTACGCCGCACCGGGGCTAGACTGCTCGGCAATTGTGGGGCTCACCGTCGAGCACCGCAGCTCATAGTCCCTAAGGATGCCCATGTCCGATCTCAATACGACGCGCAACCGGGTTGGACCGCGCTGGTT
>JAGNOB010000116.1 GCA_017990305.1 Leucobacter sp. | reverse complement strand
AGTCTGGATGTCGGCTGTCGCGATTGCCGATGTCTCATTCCTCGGTAACATGTGGGCGCTCCTCTTCGGCCTCGGGTTTGGCCTTGCGGTGCTCCTCGGTGGAGTGGCAATCGGTGGGCGGATCTTCGACAAGCAGGGGCCCGAGATTCTCGCGGTCACGCAGATCTTCGACTAACACATTCGTCGGGCGTTCCCGCCCATCAACGGGTAGAATGTCGGCATGGGTATTTTCTCGCGTAACGCACCGGAGACAGGTGGCGGCCTCGACGTTCTTGATCGCGAGCTTGAAGAGCTCATCGAGGACTCGCAGATTGAGGATGGCGACCACGAACGCTTTTCCCATTACGTGCCAAAGGACAAGATTGTCGAGTCCGCGGTCACAGGGAAGTCAGTCCGCGCACTGTGCGGCAAGAAGTGGACGCCGTCACGCGATCCCGAACGCTTCCCGGTCTGCCCGGACTGCAAGAAGGTCTACGAGCGGATGAAGAAGTAGGCTGCACGACCTAGCGAGCAGGGTTGCCGTCGCGATCGGCGGCACTGTAGCGGTCAGGGGCACCGTGCTCGGCAGAAATGCCGAGCACGGTGCCCCTGGCCTTGCGGGTGAACTGACCTAGCGGTACTCGGTCGGAATTGCCGGGTCGCCGCGAGTGAGGCTCATCGCGACGCGTGGCAGTTCCGCAACGGACTTCCGGTGACGGTCGCGCGCGAGCGCGATTCCGTCTGCGCCGACGTACTGCGGCTGCACATCGCCGCCGATGACGAGGTGTTCGAGCACCTCGCGACTTGTCTCAGCGACGTCCGCGCCCTCGTCTGCTCCACCGGGGCCATCGCCGAGGAAGATGAGTTCTGCGCGTGCAGCGCCGCGCGCGTTGTGTAGACGGCGGACGCTCTTCCTGCCGCCGACGGAAGCCTTGTCGGTGCTCTTCTTCGCGACCGATACCCACTCGCCGTTGTCGTCCTCGCGGGCGACGAGCTTGTAGACCATACCCATCGTTGGGCTGCCGGACCCAACGACGACGGAAGTACCGACGCCAAAGGAGTCGACGGGGGAGGCCGCGAGGGCCGCAACCGTGTGTTCGTCGAGGTCATTCGTGACGGTAATGCGGGTGTTCGTCGCCCCGAGCGAGTCAAGGAGTTCGCGCACCTCTACGACGACAACGGGAAGGTCGCCGGAATCGATCCGCACGGCGCCGAGCCCGGTGCCAGCTACCTCGACCGCTGTGCGCACGCCCTGCTCAGTGTCGTACGTGTCGACGAGCAGCGTGGTGTCGGGGCCGAACGCCGCGATTTGTGCCTCAAACGCCTCGCGCTCGCTATCGTGCAGCAGCGTGAAGGAGTGCGCTGCCGTACCCATCGTTGGGATCCCATAGCTGCGGCCTGCCTCGAGGTTCGAGGTCGCGCTGAAGCCCGCAACGTAGGCTGCGCGTGCCGCCGCGACGGCGCTGCGCTCGCTGGTGCGACGAGACCCCATCTCGGCGAGCGGCTTGCCATTCGCCGCGTAGACCATGCGCGACGCGGCGGTTGCGACTGCCGAGTCGTAGTTCATGATGCTCAGAGCGAGCGTCTCGAGGATGACGCCCTCCGCGAAGCTTGCCTCAACTGTGATGATCGGGGAGCCCGGGAAGAACACCTCGCCCTCGGGGTAGCCCCAGATGTCACCGGTGAACCGATAGTTCGCGAGCCAGTCGATCGTCTCTGCGCTGACGACGTTGTTTGCGCGGAGGAACTCGAGTTCCGCATCTGAGAACCGGAAGTCGGTGATGGCTTCGAGGAGGCGCCCGGTGCCGGCTACGACGCCGTAGCGTCGAGCCCCCGAGAGCCTGCGCGCGAACAGCTCGAAGACGCTGTTTCGGTGCGCGGTGCCGGCCTTCAGCGCGGCGTCGACCATAGTCAGCTCGTAGTGATCCGTGAGCAAAGCAGTTGAGGTGTGCACCCCGCCAGCATAGCTAACGGAAGTCACGTGACGCGATAGCCTGTGGCGCTGGAAGTGGCTCGAAGCTGTGAGCGATGACGTTGAACACCCCCTCGGGAGAGCGGTCAGCAACGCCGCGCACGATGAGCGCTGGAGACGACTGCGCCACGAGCCGGTGCGCCTGCCAGACCTTCGCCCAGACAACAATGTTGACGGTGCCACTCTCGTCTTCGAGCGTGATGAACGTTACACCCGCCGCTGTTCCAGGCCGCTGCCGGTGGGTGACGAGACCGGCGACCTCAACGGTTGAACCGTTGGTGGTGGTGCGCGCGAGGTCCGACCGCATAATCTTGCGGGCGTCCAACTTCTCCCGCAGCAGCGCCAGCGGGTGGGTGCCGGTTGCGACGCCCGTCGTCCAGAGATCGAGCGATGTCTGTTCCGCGTCAGTGAGCAGTGGAAGTAGCGGCGGCTGCACGTGTACGGCGATGCCAGGTAGAAAACGATCCCGGTTCTCGGAGGCCGGCCCGGCGCCCCAGAGCGCGTCGCGGCGGCTGAGCCCGAGACCAGCGCACGCGCCCGAAGAGGCAAGCGCCTCCAATTGCTCCCTGTCGAGATCCGCGCGCCTTGCAAGGTCTGCAAGATCTGTGAACGGTCCGCCCGTACGAGCCGCAACGATCCGCTCGGCCACCCGCGCTCCGATCCCGCGCACCTCCGCGAGCCCCAGTCGCACCGCGAAGCTGCCGTCGCGGCGATGCTTCCCGCTCGTATCCGGGGCGGTGTCGTCAAACGGGCCGACTGTCGGCTGGTCGTGCGCGGCGCACTCGGGGAGGCCCGTCGGTTGCAGCGGGGCTGCTTGACCATCGGATTCGACGCCAGCGTGCACCGCCGATCGTTGCACGTCTGGCGGGAGCACAGCAACGCCGTGCCGCTTCGCGTCTTCTGCGAGGCTGCGCGCCGAATAGAACCCCATCGGCTGCGACTGCAACAGCCCGGCGAGAAACACTGCAGGGTAGTGCAGCTTGAGCCAGGAACTCACGTAGACGATGAGCGCGAAGCTGATCGAGTGGCTCTCGGCAAAGCCGAAGTCGGCGAACGATTCGAGCTGCGTGTAGACGAGCTGCGCCTGCTCGCCGTCGATGCCGTTCTCGCGCATTCCCGCGAAGATCTTCTCCCTGAGCGAGTCCATGCGCTCCTTGCCGCGCTTCGAGCCCATCGAACGCCGCAGCAGATCCGCGTCCTCGCCCGTGCAGCCGCCGACTGTCGTCGCGATCTGCATGAGCTGCTCCTGGAAGAGCGGGATCCCGAGCGTTCGTGCGAGCACGGGCTCGAGGCTCGGGTGCGAATACGTGATCTCCTCTTTGCCAGCGCGCCGCCGCAGGTACGGGTGCACGGCGCCGCCCTGGATTGGACCCGGCCTAATCAGCGCGATCTCGATGACGAGGTCGTAGAAACAGCGCGGCCTGAGCCTGGGCAGCGTGTTGAGCTGGGCGCGGCTCTCAACCTGGAAGACGCCGATCGCGTCGCCCCTGCAGAGCATGTCGTAGACGCCGGCTTCCTCTTTCGGGATCGTGTCGAAGGTCCACTCCTCGCCGGTTGCCGCAGCCACCATGCGGAGCGTCTTGTCTACCGCGCTGAGCATGCCGAGGCCGAGCAGGTCGAACTTCACGAGCCGCATCGCCGCGCAGTCGTCCTTGTCCCACTGCAGCACAGTGCGGTTATCCATGCGGGCGTGCTCGATTGGGCAGACCTCACCGACGGGCCGCTCGGTGAGCACCATGCCGCCAGAGTGGATGCCGAGGTGCCTCGGGGCCCCCTTGAGTTCGTTTGCCAGCCGGAGCACGGGTTCCGGGATCGTCGCGTAGGGGGAGCGTGGGTCGTCGCCCGGGGTGTTGCCCGGCTTGCCAGGACGCTCTCGGCGCTGTGTCCGCTCGCTGCCCGCGTCGCGCGCGTTGCTTGTCTTATGTACCGGCGCCCGCGTATCAGCTGCGGCGCCCCCGACCTCTGGGAAGTCATCGTGGTGACTGATGCTGCTTGTCCACGCTCGCTGTTCGGCTGGGCTGTAGCCGAGCGCTTTCGCGGCGTCGCGGATCGCCGCCTTCGGGCGGTAGGTGATGACGTTCGCAACCTGCGCGGCGTTGCGCCTGCCGTATTTCGCGTACACGTACTGGATCATCTCCTCGCGCCGCTCGGAATCGAAGTCGACGTCGATGTCGGGCTCCTCCTCACGCAGGCTCGAGAGGAACCGTTCGAACGGCAAACCGTAGAAGATTGAATCGACCGAGGTGACCTTCAAGAGGTAACAGATTGCTGAGTTTGCTGCGGATCCGCGCCCCTGGCAGAGAATTCCGCGCGAACGTGCCTCCCGCACAATGTCGTGCACGATGAGGAAGTAGCCGGGGAAGTCGAGCTGCTCGATGACGTCGAGTTCGCGTTCGATCCGCTCCCGCCGCGCCGCATCGAGGGCATCACGGCCGGCGCCGTAGCGCTCTGCGGCGCCCCGCCAGACGAGCTCCCGCAGCCAGCTCATCTGGGTGTGTCCTTCGGGGAGGTCGAGCTTTGGGAGCCTGGGCGTTGCCTCCCTAAGCGAGAACGCGAGCTCGCGCGCGAGCGGCACGGTGCGTGCAACGGCGTCGGGATGCGCGGCGAAGTGGCGGAGCATCGCCGCTGGACTGCGCAGGTGAGCGGCCCCCGAAGCCGGCAGATGTGGATCGAGCTCGGCGAGACTGCGCCTGGCTCGTACTGCAGCCATCGCCTCGGCGGTGCGGGTCTCTGGCCGTGTTGCCGCGTGTACTGCCCCTGTTGCGAGCGTCGGTAGTCCGGCCTCTGCAGCGAGCGCCGCGAGTCGCGTGTTGCGAGCGTCGTCGCCCGGATGCCCGTGATGGGTGAGCTCGACGAACACGTTCGCCGGCCCAAAGAGCGCGGTAAGCCGATCGAGTTCAGCGCGCGCAGCAGCCTCGCCGGACGCTCCGCCCTGCGCGAGCGCCCGGCGTACCGCGCCTTTCCTGCAACCGGTGAGGATCACCCACTCGCTGTTCGCCGCACCGGCAAGCTCCTCGATGTCGTAGACGGGGCGGCCCTTTTCGCCGCCGGCGAGCTGTCCCTCGGTGATCGCTGCGGCAAGCCGATGGTAGCCGGCCGTGCCCCGTGCGAGGACGAGTAGATGTGTGCCTGCGGGGTCGGCTGCGCCAAGCTGTGGGGCGTCGAGTCCCAGGGAGAGCTCGGCGCCATACACGGTGAGGAATTCTGGCGCGGCAAGCGCTGCCTCCGCGAAGCGGGGCGCGCCGTAGAAGCCGTCGTGGTCGGTGAGCGCGAGGCCGGCGACCCCGAGTCTGCGAGCCTCAGTGACGAGCTGCTCCGGTGAGGAAGCGCCGTCGAGGAAGCTGTAGTGGGAGTGTGCGTGCAACTCCGCATACTCGGCGTGGCCGATGTCATCACGTTCAGTCATAGTGCCCCTCCGCGAACCAGCTCACCGTGGTTTCGCGCACGGTCGCGAGCAGCAACCAGCTGTCGCCAGTGTCGAGTTCGAGCTGCAACCGGAAGCGTTCGGGCCTGCCCTCCCACCAGCGTTCTCGCACCGGCCACGGCTTCGACCAGCCGCGCACCGTTCCCGGTGTCTGCTGCGCTTCCACTCTGAGAGTGTGCGGCGTCGCCGCTAGCAGTTCCTCAGCGTCAACGCCGACGGGTGCGCCGGCAGCATCGAGCAGCCGCGCGCGCAGCGGCGGGTCGAACACGAGGCTCGGCAGCGGGGCTGCGAGCGCTCCCGGCCAAGGCCCAGGCGCGCGCTCCCTGCGCGGCGCCGACCCCCAGTGCGTGAATCGCTGCCGTTCGAGCAGTAACCGTCCGCCATCGAGTGAGACCGTGCCAACCCCGCCTGGACCGAGCAGCCCCTGCGCGCGGCTCAGATGGTGGTGCACCCGCTCGTCAGGCCCGCTCGTCCACAACCCAGGCTCATGCGACGCAATCCGGTCGGTGCGCACAGGCACGATCCGCACCGCCGCGATCCCGGCCCCTGCGCGCTCCTCGCCGGCCGCCCCTGCGAGGCCAGCGACAAGTGACTCAGACTGCCAGCGGAGCCTCGCGAGTGTGTCCTGCGGGGAGAAGAAGCGCGGGTGCGCCCAGTCACGTTCGTGCCTGACGCCGATGTCGTCGGTGAGGGTCACCCGCAGCGAGGTGCACACGAGACGTTCCTCGGTGAGCGCGGCAATGAACCGTTCGGCAAGCGCGCTACATGCGAACGCGAGCTGCTCGGTACCAGCGATGGGCGGCTCAAAGTCCAGGCTCAGCGCGAAATCGCGTGCGGCCCGTTGCGCGCGGATCGGTTCGCCGCGCTCAGCGTCCTCGCCCCGCGCGTGCCGGTGCGCGAGTACACCTGCCGGCCCAAACCGCGCCCGCACACCGTCCTCGGGGAGCGCCGCGAACCCCCCAACCTTGTAGATCCCAAGCCCCG
>JAGNOB010000115.1 GCA_017990305.1 Leucobacter sp. | reverse complement strand
CGCCGAGGGGGCGGCCTTCACCACGGAAGAAGGCCGACAGATCCATTTCGCCCGCGCCGGACAGGGGTGGGATCGCGGTGCTGGCGAAAACTTTTGGCTCGCCCACGAGTCGCGTCCACCGAAGGGCATCCACGACCGCTCGCTGGAGGGCGTGCTCGTCGTCCGAGACAACTGTGGCGGGTGGTGGGCGTTTACCCCGAGCGGAGCTTGGTTAGGCAGCGGCAGTGGCCCAGGCAGCGTCGTCACGGTTGATCGGAACAGTGCTGGGCATGTCATCCGTCTGAATCACGAGTTCGGCCGCCACCTCGATATTGAGTATGTAGACGATCGAGTCGCTTACATCCAGGCGTCTGACGGGCGCCGCATCGAGTACTGTTACGACGCTGACCGTCGGCTCACGAAAGTGCACGATGGGGTGGGTACGCGAAGCTACCGCTGGAATGATGCGGGTCTCATCGATCGGGTGGTCGCCGCGACCGGCATCGTGGAGTGTGTGAACACCTACGATGCTCAGGGACGCGTCACCGAGCAGCTCACGCCGTATGGCCGCACGGTCAGATTCGCGTATCTTGACGGTCGAGTCACGTCGGTTTCTGACCCAGACGGGACGAACACGAACACGTGGATCTCTGACCGGCAGGGCAGAGTCGTTGGCATCATTGACACCGACGGCATGAGGCAGTCGATGGCGTATGACCCTGCCGGGAACCTGGTGTCGGTCACGGAGCGCGATGGACAAACCACAGTGCATGCGTACGACGAGCGAGGGCGTCGTACGCGGACGGTGACCCCTGAGGGCGCCGACCTGACCTATGGCTATGACGAGTGGGACCGGGTCACAGCTGTGGTCGCTGCCTCAGGCGCGACAGTCTTGTATGCGTACGCTTCCGAACACGACAGGAGCCCTGGAGTCGTCACTGACTCGGTCGGAGGCCGCACCGAGCTGTTGTGGGAGCGCGGCCTGCTCACCCAACTGACTGATCCCACTGGGGTCACTGTGTCGAATGAATATGACGAGCACGGTGAGCTCGCTTGTAGTCGGAACGCAGTAGGCAATACTGCCCGCTTGGTTCGCGACCCCGCCGGCCGCGTTATCGCCGCCATCACCCCAGCCGGAGAGCGCACGACATACGCCTACACTGCTGCCGGGCTGCTGATTTCACGCACAGACCCTGATGGCGGCACTTGGCAGTTCGAGCGTGGCGCTGGTGGGCGAGTGACCGCTGAGATTGATCCATTCGGTGGTCGGACGAGCTATGAGTACGGCCCGCACGGCAAACTCACCCGCACAACAGACCCGTTGGGTCGCTCCGTGACACACAGTTACACCCAGCTGGAGACGCTTGACCGCGTCACCCTCGCCGACGGAAGCAGCTGGGGGTTCACTCATGATGCGCTGTCGCGCCTTCGCGAGATCACCGACCCCGCGGGCGGAGTATGGTCGCGCCTGTATAGCGCTGCTGGCGAGCTCACCGGCACGATCGACCCCACCGGGGTGCGTGTTGACATTCAGCAGTCGCGCACAACCGGAATGACTACCGTGGAAAGCGCGTTTCAGCGTGAGGCGATACAGCACGATGAATTCGGGCGGCCCGTTCGAGTAGAGGCGGCTGATGGCACGGGAACGCTACTGACTTACGATGCGGCAGGCCGCACGGTCGAGGTGCTCGATGCCGACGGTGGTCTCACGAGCATCACACGCGACATGGCTGGCCGGGCGATCGCAGTGACAACGCCTACGGGCCGCACCACCCGCTACGAATACGACAGCTGCGGTCGCCCGGTTGCCGCGATCGATGCCGCTGGCGGACTGACCAGGCTCTCCTACGACGCAAACTCCCGCATAAGCACGCGTACATCGCCAGAAGGCCTCGTCACGAAAATCTCGTACGACGAGATGGGACGCGTCATCCGGGAAGACGTTCCGGGTGTGGGTATTGCACGCTACCGGTATGACCTTGCGGGCAGGCTCGTGTTCTCCCATGACGTCAGGTTCGGGATGCGGCGGTACGCCTACGATGCTGCAGGGCAGCTCATCACAGCGACCAACGGTAGCGGCGGAGTCACCAGATTTGGCTACGATCTGCGCGGCCGTGTCACGACGATCACGGATCCGCTCGGAGGCGTCACGCGCCGCTCCTACACGCACCTCGACTACGTCGATTCAACGACTGACCCGCTGGGCCGCGTCACCACAGCGACCTACGATGCCGCCGGGAGACAGCTCACACAGACGAGCCCGGACGGCGATACCCTCACCCGGGAATACGACGCTGCCGGGGCAGAATCCGCGGTCCGCGCGAACGGGCGTCTCTTGGTGCGCACCGACCGCGATGCGCGCACCCGGATGGTCACGATCCATGACGAAACCAACCCCGAGGCGCCTGTCACACACACGCTGCGGTTCAACCGGACCGGACAGCTCGTAGAGCGCGTCACAGGCGACGAGGTGACCCTGTGGCGGTATGACGCTGACGGTTCGCGCATCGAGATGGCAGCGCCCGACGGGAACCAGATTCGATACGAGCGTGATGCAGTTGGGCGGCTTGCACGCATCGCACACACTTCCTTCGGGGAGCTGACATTCGCGCACGATCGTGACGGCAATCTCCAGCGCGCTCAGGCCTCGCTGCCGGCTCCCGGCCACAGTTCCGAGACCATGCAGCGTTGGGAATATGAGCACGGCTTTGCCACACGCCACACGCAGACCAGCGCTGCGCAGATAGACACCACCCACATTGTGCGCGACGACCTGGGGAGAGTTGTTCGCATCGACGGCCCCGAAGGAGTTGTTGAGTACCGTTCAGACGACGCGTGCCAGCTCACTGGGGTGCTCGTGGACGGCACGGAAGTTGCGGCATGGGAATACGACGTCGCCGGCCGACTCACGACCGAAACGCGCTCCGGTGCCGCCCTGCAATATACCTATGACGCTGCTGGCCAGCTCACGCGTACTGTGGCTGACGACGGCACCGTCGTGGAGTACCACTACGATTCGCGCGGGAGAAGGGTCTGCCAAGACTCCCCCGCGGGGCGCACTCACTTCGCGTGGGACGCCCGTGGTTGGCTGACGGGGGTCTCGGAGCGCACCGCGGCTACTGGTACTGATGCTCAGGATGGCGGGAGGACGCTCCGCGAGACCGCACTGTGGGTCAACGCGCTCGGGGAGCTCGCAGCCGCCAACGGGGCCGCTATCCAGTGGGACACCGCGGCGCAGGTTCCCACTCCGTTGAATATCGGTGGCGCATCCTCGTTTGCCGCGCCTGCTGGGTTCTCCGGTGTTGGAAACGCGTGGGCGGCATCGGGTTGGCGAACAGCCCGTACGACAACGAGCGACGATCCGTGGAGCCCCCTTCTTCAGGCAACCGCCTCAGAAGCCCTCGCGGGCGGAGTGGGTCTCACGGTGGCGGGCGGGCTCCAGGTTGCGGGGCTTGAGTGGATGGGAGCCAGAGCTTACGATTCGGTTACCCGTGGGTTCCTCTCTGTCGACCCGCTAGAGCCTCCGACCGGCGCAGCCTGGTCGGCAAACCCGTATGCATTCGCGGGGAACGATCCGCTTCACGCTACTGATCCGCTGGGACTTGCGCCGGTCAGCGACGCAGCGCTCAGGGGCTACGCTCTCGGCTTGCAGGGCCCCCTCGCGAAAGCTGAGTCCCTAGCGGGTCGGGTATTGACCGATACGTTTGGCTCCATACAGCGAACCGCCGCTTCCGTCGCCGAAGGCGTCGGTAACTTTATCGACGAGCATGCGGTCATTCTGGGGTCGGTTGCGGTTGTAGCGGGTGTCGCGCTCATGTTCACCGGTGTCGGTGGGCCCATCGGAATCGCCCTCATCGGCGCCGCGAGTGGAGCACTCGTTTCGGGGGGTGTCTCCGTTGCCTCTCAAAAGATTCAGAATGGAAGCGTGGACTGGGGCAAAGCCGGCACGGATACACTCATTGGTGGAGTGGGTGGCGCAGTCGGCGGCGCAGTCGCTAGTGGCCTCTCTCGTGGGGCGCAAGCCCTCGCCCCGAGTGTGCGGATTACTGGCGATGCTTCGAGCCTCGGCCGGGTCGCGTATGGTGCCGCCCGGAATCCGCTCTCGCGCGCCGCTCTCGCAAACGGGGGCGCGGGCGGAACTAGCAATGCGCTCGACTACCACCTCAACGCTCCGAGCCCCACCGCGACCGGCTATCTGCAGAGTTTTGGTACCGGGTTCGGCACGAGCGCCATGAGCGCACTGGCAGCTCCTGGTCTTGCGTCGCAGATGCCGAACGGCTTCGTTGGAGGGCTCACAGACAGTGGAATAGGCGGAATCCAGGCTGTCGGAAACGAGCTTCTACGCCCTGGGGGAAACAGCGACCCAGAAAACTTGATGTATGTTGGGCTCCAAGGGGCAGCGCTCGGTGGTTCGGGCCCCAAACTAGGCCTTCACGTGGGAGGAACATAAATCCTGTGTCTCATTCCGTTTCGGATGCCGAGAGAACCCCTTCAGCAAGGCAGCAGTCGGGCGGCACGCAGAAATCGCGTGGGCCGCGGTGGCTGTGGCGGACGGTTGCTGCGATCCCCATAGCTTTTCTTCTCATCCTCATCCCTGGTGGCTGGCTCGTGACGCTCGACAAACAGTGGATGTCCTGTGAAGTCACCGATGCGAGTGTCGTCAAGGGAGGGTGGAGGTCTTCTTCAGCATGGAGCGTGAAGATCGCATCGCCCGACTGCGAGGCTGTCGCGATACCTGGTATTGCTAGCCAATCGGATGCGGAGCAGATCGCAGATCAGCTGACCAGCGGCGTCACATTCGACTTCAAGCTAAGCGCTTTTTCACGCCTCATTGCAGACGGGACCATTCCTCTCATGACGGCTTCTGCGGATGAGTTCCGTCCGGCGGCGGCCAGCAAGTAGCGTTCCCCCACCCCGTGCATGGGGCGCGGCTCATCGAAGGCTAGCCGCCAAGTCGGGGGCTTCGGTGGCGCTATCTCACTTCGCGCAGCCTGCCGAGCCCGGCCGTAAACGCGCCCGCATCGTACCCATCGATGAGTGACGTCTGGAGGATCTGCGAATAGATGATCCTGATCATGAGACGAGCTCATAGCTGTGCCTCGCAATCTCAACCTGAGCCTCGAGGTTGTCGGCCTTGAACTGCTCGACCGCGACCCGGAAGCAGTTCGCGCCGATGTAGCACCACGGGCAGGCGATGTCAGACCAATCATCAATGCGGATCGTATTGTTCGCGCCCCTTGCGGCTCCGGCTCAACGAGATCTATTCCGCATTTTCGAAGAAGCGTTGGCTTGTGACGTTTCACGAAACCCACACTAGCTATCACGTGTTGCCTATTGACGGGGTCGATCTCGCAACTTAGCATAAAGAACGATCATTCGTTTTATTGAAATGGAGCTCCACATGCCAACACGCGAAGCACCCCAGCCCACCGCTACCCCATGGAGGCGCGTGTGGGGTATCGCCGGCGGCGCCGCCGCTGGACTGGCTATCTTGGCAGCCGCGTTCGTCTGGCCCGCCACGTCAAGCGAACTGGATGGCCTTACCGTCGCGGTCACCGGGCAGTCCGAGGCTGTGACCGCGTTTACGCAGACCGCAGGGGAAGGACTCAGCGAGATCGTCGACCTCGCCACGGTTGACGACCGAGAAGCTGCGGTCGCGGGGATTGAGGATCGTGAGTTTATCGGCGCCCTGGTGCTCGGCGACGAACCGGAGGTACTCATCGCATCCGCGAGCGGTCAGGTGCCCGCTGCTTTCATGAATCAGCTGGCGGGCCAGGTCCAGACAAACATCGACAACGCAGTCTACGGTGGCGTCACCGAGGGTCTGCGCGCAGCGTTCTCGCAACCGGCAGGCCCTCAGGCAGGCCCGGAGCCGGCCGGTCCTCCCGGAGCTTCGGAAGGCAACCCGGCAGCGGCGATCCTCGAGAATATTCCCGAAGCCCTACCCTCGATCGCGATCACTGACGTCGTCCCCTATGCCGATGGCGATGCCAACGGTACCGGCATCACCTCCGCCGGGATCCCCCTCACGGTGGGCAGTTTGCTCGCGAGTATCCTCATCGCGTTCACCGTGGCCGGAAGGTGGCAGCGCGTGAGCGCCGTGCTGGGCGTCGGCATCGGGGGCGGTCTCATCCTCACGCTTGTCCTTGGCACCTGGCTCCAGGCGTATCCCGGTCCGTTCGGCCTCGTGTGGCTTGCCCTCTCGTTATCTGTCACCGCCATGAGCGCGCTGTTCGTCGGGCTACACAGTCTGCTCGGCCGTGCTGGTCTCGGAATCGCTGCCGCCCTCACTCTCCTTGCGGCAATGCCTTGGGCCGCCTTCGCTGTTCCCTCGCAGTTTCTGCCTGGCGGCCTAGGGGCGATCGGGCAGGGGCTCATCCCAGGAGCCACTTCC
>JAGNOB010000114.1 GCA_017990305.1 Leucobacter sp. | reverse complement strand
TTCCTGCTCGGCGAAGACGTCACCATCACGATTGATGTTCAGGCGGCGCTCGTTCAGTAGTTCAGTGAGCCTCTGAAGATCTACCCAAGAGATCTACTCAAGCTCACCGGTGATGCGACCTCGTACTCGGCGCAGATCCTCCATAAGTGAGCCAATGAGCACCCAGTGGCGTGGCGGCGGCCTCGAAATCGTGTACGGCGCTGTGAGCGCCGGCGGTTCCGGGGCCGTCGTCGTATCTGCGTCAGAGGATCCCAGGCGCTCGAGATCGTGAGCGGCTCGTCGGATTTCTTGCCCCATGCCTATTACTGAGGGATCCTCAACCAGCTCGGGATCGTAGAGATCGTAGAGTGCGCGTGACATGCCGATGATTTGGGTGACGATGGGCTGCACACGTTGAAAGAGTGCGTCATCGGCGAGAAGCAGACGCATGTGGCGGCGACTCCGCGGGTTGAGGCGAAGGCTCTCGCGGGCGCGGCGCAGTGAGGCGTGCACCTGGGTGCGCTCTTCATGAAGCTCCCGCGCCGAATCGAGCATGTCCTCCAGCCACGCCTCATCACGCGGCTCCTCAAGGGCGTCGGCGAGACGGTCGAGCGCCTTGGCGGCATGCGCAGTCAGCGCGGAGATCGCCAGGTGAGTCGCATCGGTGCGAACGGGAGCAGCGACAATTGCGTTGATCGCAACCCCAATCGCTGCACCAATTGCAGTTTCGACGAGGCGTTCGACACCGTAGCCCAGTTCGGAGCCGCCGAGCGCGATCATCAGCATTGCAGTGATCGCGATTTGGTTCGTTGATGTTGCGCTCATCCGCAACAGCCACCCGACCCCCATTGACACGAGAATCGCGGCAAT
Organism: Leucobacter sp.; assembly: GCA_017990305.1. Classification (GTDB taxonomy): domain Bacteria; phylum Actinomycetota; class Actinomycetes; order Actinomycetales; family Microbacteriaceae; genus Leucobacter. The sequence continues at coordinate 5,563 of JAGNOB010000114.1, read as the reverse complement.
GAACAGCCACGAACTCGTCCCAAACAGCGCGCCAGCGCCGAGCGCGACCGACACCCCGAAGAGAACACCTACGACTCGTTCGATGCCCTTCGTAAGCGACTGATCGACGCTCTCCTGCACGACGATCAGCGCGGCAATCGCACCAAACATGGGAAGAGACCCGGGGAAGACAAGCAGGCACACGAACCAGCTGACCACCGCAGCACCGCCGGCCTTGGCCAACTGCAATGCGGGTGGCCGAGACGCTACGGTAAACCGTCCGGTGACGCGCTGCTCGGCGCGACGCCACCACGGGCTCGTGACGTCAGTCATAGCAGGCCGAGCTTGCCGAGCTCCTCGCTGAGCGTTGCCCCATCCGGCCCGTAGACCCACGGGATCCCGCTCGCATCCTTCTGCTGCTCGGCCTTCGAACGGCCGCCGGCGAGTACTGCCTGTCCGACAGAAAGCTGCCGGATCGCGACGGCGGCGACGTTTCGGGGGTGTTCACGGGCGAACTCCGAATACAGAGCTTCGTCGTGCTGGCCGTCATCACCAAACAGGATCCAACGAACGTTCGGGAATTCGATTGCGAGCCGCTTGAGTTCGCGCTGTTTGTGCTCGCGGCCGCTGCGGAACCAGCGGTCGTGCGTTGGGCCCCAGTCGGTCAGCAGGAGCGGGCCCATTGGGTACAGGTTGCGTGCGAGGAAGCGACTGAGCGCGGGAGCGGCGTTCCAAGCCCCCGTCGAGAGGTATATGAAGGGTGAGCCTGTGTGGCGCTTCGCGAGCCGGTCATACAGAACCGGCATGCCCGGCGTGGCCCGTCGTGCGGTCTCGACCAAGACGAAGCTGTTCCAAGCCGCAACGAATGGCTTTGGCAGGGCCGTAATGAGCACTGTGTCGTCAACGTCGGAGAGTACCCCGAGCTGGGAGCCAGGGTCCATGACCTTCACTGGAGCGTGTGCTGCTTCCTCGTCGCTCACCTGAAGGGTCACGGTGTGCCATCCGGGGGAGAGGGAGACGGGCACGATTGAGTCGATCACGCCCCCGCGGTCTGCGACAACCTCGGTCACTGGACTGCCGTCAACGAACACGGTCACCCGTTGGTAGGGCACGTAGACGCTCGTGAACGTGCGCCACCCGCGAACGCGCGAGACCTCTTGCACGTCGGGGCGGAAGCGCGAGTGTTCACTGGTGTCGGGGCGTAAGTACAACACTCGCCCAAGCACGCGAACCCACTCGGTGGTGCCGTAGCCGATGTAGGGGATCACTGAGGGGGTCTTGCCACGCTTGATGGCCTGCTTCGCCCTGCCGCGGTGGATACGATCCTCAAACCGCGCCGCAAAGCGTGGTCGGCTGTCAGGCAGGTCGTCTGGCGAAGTCACTCAGCCAGTGTATGACGAATCAGAGTTCGTCATTGTGCCGCCCCATGAGAAAACAATCTTGACATCAAACTTGATTCGCAGGGAACTCCCAGCTTGCATATACTGGCTACAGTTGGCGGTTTGGCCAACACCCCGCGGGTACACCCGCCCGTAGGGAATTCCTACGGGAGAAGTGCGTATTCGCGCGGCGATCGCTGATCTCCTGGTTTTAGGAGAACAAATGAATGAGTTCCTCGACCCGGTCTCGCTCGCGCGATGGCAATTCGGGTTGACCACCCTGTATCACTTCATCTTTGTGCCCCTTACCATCGGAATGGCGCTGCTTGTCGCGATTCTGCAAACGGCATGGGTGCGCACCGGTAAGGAGAAGTATCTCCGACTGACTCGTCTGTTCGGCAAGATCTTCCTGATTAACTTCGCCATGGGCGTGGTGACTGGCATCGTGCAGGAGTTCCAGTTCGGCATGAACTGGTCGAACTACTCCCGCTTCGTCGGAGACATCTTCGGCGCTCCGCTCGCAATGGAGGGCCTCATCGCCTTCTTCTTCGAGGCAACCTTTATTGGGCTGTGGATCTTCGGCTGGGATAAGTTGCCGAAAAAGATTCACCTGATGACGATCTGGTTTGTGTGGATCGGTACCGTATTGTCCGCGTACTTCATTCTCGCGGCCAACGCGTTCATGCAGAACCCCGATGGGTTCACTATCAATGAGGAGCGCGGCCGCGCCGAGCTCACGAGCATCGTCGATGTGCTGCTCAACCCCGTGGCGCTGACACAATTCCCACACACAATCTTCGCCGCGCTCATGTTCGCCGGCGTCGTGATGGTGTCGGTAGCTGCGTGGCACCTCAAGCGTCGCCAGTTCGTTGACGAGATGCGCACAACGCTCCGCTTCGGAGCCGTCACGAACCTCATCGCTTTCGCGGGTGTCGCCCTTAGCGGGCACGCCCTCGGCCTCGTGATGACTGAGACGCAGCCGATGAAGATGGCGGCAGCCGAAGCAATGTACAACACCTCAACAGGTAAGGATGCGTCGTTCTCGCTGTTCAGCCTCGGCACCCCAGATGGGGCACACGAGATCTTCTCGGTACGTATTCCGTATCTGGCATCCTTCCTCGCAACGAATACGCTCGACGGAACCGTTGAGGGCATCAATGATCTCCAAGCCGAGTACACCGAGATGTACTGTGGCGCGGGCGACACGCTCCTCACCTGCCCGACAGACGGCTCTTTCGTGCCGATTGTTTGGGTGACCTACTGGGCATTCCGCTGGATGATCGGTCTCGGCGCACTCGCGGCACTCGTGTCACTCGTTGGGCTCTGGATCACTCGCAAGACTGTCGAGCTGCCTAACTGGGTATGGACGGTCGCGATCTGGACCGCACCGATCCCAATGCTTGCATCGCTCGTCGGCTGGATCTTCACCGAGATGGGCCGCCAGCCCTGGATCGTGTTTGGGGTGATGACTACCGAACAAGGAGTTTCGCCGGGAGTTCCCGGCTGGGCGGTCCTGGTATCCCTTGCCGTCTTCACGATCGTCTACGGCGGTCTGGCTGTCGTCGAGTTCGGGCTCATTAAGAAGGTCGCGCAAGAGGGTCCGCCTGAGATCGCCCGCAAGGACGATGACGGTGACGACGGCTCCGGCACGATCGATCATGACCAACTCGCGACGGTCTACTAGGAAAGGAGACGGATCATGGAATTGACAACCGTATGGTTCCTCATCGTCGGCGTCATGTTCATTGGGTACTTCGTGCTCGATGGCTTCGACTTCGGCGTTGGGATGTCCCTGCCGTTCCTCGGGAAGACCGACACGGATCGCCGTGTGCTCATCAATACGATCGGTCCGGTCTGGGACCTCAACGAGACCTGGCTGATCGTAGCTGGTGCCTCGCTATTTGCCGCGTTCCCTGAGTGGTACGCGACGATGTTCTCGGGCTTCTACCTGCCGCTGCTCATCATTCTCGTAGCGCTCATCCTCCGCGGTGTGTCCTTCGAGTTCCGGCATCAGCGCAAGGGCGAGCGCTGGACTCGTTGGTTTGACCAGTTCATCTTCTGGGGTTCGGTCGTGCCCCCGCTGCTCTGGGGCGTCGCATTCGCGAACCTCATCAACGGTGTGCCTATCCGCACGATGGAAGGCGGAGGCTGGTTGTTTGAGGGAACTCTCCTCACGCTACTCAACCCGTACAGCCTGCTCGGCGGCATCGTGGTTATGCTCCTCTGCTTCACGCACGGCCTCGTGTTCGTCGCGCTGAAGACGATGGGTGAGATGCGCGAGAACGCGCGGAAGATGGCGAAGAACGTCGGCCTCGTGACGATCGTTCTGGCTGCTGCTTGGCTCGTCTGGACAATCGTGATGCACCTTTCGAACCCGAACATCATGCTCATCATCATCTGCGCTGCGATAGCGGCGGTCGCGCTTATTGGCGCATGGGTGGCAAACCTCATGGGCCGTGAGGGCTGGGCGTTTGTTGGCAATACCGTGACGATCGCGTTCGCGCTGCTCACGATCTTCGCCGCACTCTTCCCGAATGTGATGATCTCGAGCATCGACGCAGCTGAGTCGATGAGCGTCGCTGGAGCAGCCAGCTCGCAGATGACACTCGAAGTGATGACCTGGGTAGCTGTGTTTACACTGCCGCTCGTCTTGCTCTACCAGGGCTGGACGTACTGGGTCTTCCGAAAGCGGCTCACCCAGGACATGATCCCGGTCGAGTCGCCTGCCGAGGTCGCCGCCTAAGCGGCCCTGTCCCAGATGAAACCCCTCGACCCACGCCTGTTGCGTTTTGCGGGTGCAGCCCGCACGGTGTTCGCGCTCGGTGCGCTACTCGGAGTAGTGCGCACCGTCGCGATCATTGCCTGGAGTTGGTTTCTTGCTCAGGCAATAGCCGCCGTCGCTATTCCCGTGTACGAGGGTATCTGGGATTCCGCCGGAGCCGGGCGGGTTGCTGAGGGCGTCTATGCCCCCAGCAGCCTGCCCTGGCTCGCGGCCGGAGCATTGGCCGCCGCCGTTGTTCGTGCACTGTCAGGTTGGGGGATGGATCTCCTCGCGGCACGCGGCGCGGTGAAGGTGAAAGCGCAATTGCGTTCTGCAGCGCTTGACGCGCTTGACGGCCGCAGCCCGGAGGCGACCGCCGGAGTGCCCGATGCGAAGCTCGCCACAATTCTCGGTCGCGGACTCGATGCGCTCGATGGCTACTTCTCCGGCTACGTGCCCCAGTTCATACTTGCCGTTGTTGCGACGCCAATCCTCGTCGCGACGGTACTCTTCTCAGACCTTCTCAGCGGCATTACTGTCCTGCTTGTATTCCCGGTCATTCCTCTGTTTATGGTGCTCATTGGGCTCGCAACGCAATCCGTGCAGGGCAAACAGTGGAATCAGCTCCAACGACTGTCCTCGTCTTTCCTTGACGTCGTAGAAGGACTGCCGACCCTCAAAATCTTCCGACGCGAGAAGCGTCAGGCTGCGCGCATCGAGCGTGAGACCGACGAGTACCGCTCGCGCACAATTAAGGTGCTACGAGTCACCTTCCTCTCCGGCTTCGTGCTCGATCTGGCCGGCACGTTCTCAATAGCTCTTGTTGCGGTCACAGTCGGAACCAGGCTTGTTGCGGGGGACTTTCCGCTCGCGCTCGGCCTCTTCGTGCTGCTCGTGCTGCCCGAGGTATTCGTGCCAATCCGGCAGGTCGGGGCAGCCTTCCACGACTCCACCGAGGGTCTCGCCGCCTCTGAGGATGTGTTCGCTCTCATCGAAGGCAACGGTCTTGCAGCTTCCGCCACACCGGGAAAGGTCGACAGCGACCACGCCGCACCGGCAGTCGTGCTCCCTGGCCTTACCGTCTCGGACGCGCGAATCGTGCGTGGCGAGCGGGTCGTGGCAGGGCCGGTATCGTTCGCGGTGAGTCCGGGGGAGTTCGTTGCGCTTGCTGGCCCCTCGGGGGCCGGAAAGTCGTCGATTCTCGCCGCTGTGCTTGGCTTCGTCGAACCTGAGTCTGGCCGTGTCGCGGCGAGCGGACTGGTCGCCTGGGCCGGGCAGCAAGCCGGGCTCGTGCAGGGAACGATTCTCGAAAACGTCGGTCTCGGAAACCCGAGCCCCAGCCCAGCCCTCGCGCGGGAGGCCCTGGATAGGCTCGGCCTCGACGAACTGCAGCTCGAGCAAGAGCTCGGTGCACTCGGTTCGGGGCTTTCAGGCGGTCAAGCCC
>JAGNOB010000113.1 GCA_017990305.1 Leucobacter sp. | reverse complement strand
TTCTCGGGCGGGATCAGGGACGACAAGAGCCTCGAAGCCGCTCTCGAGATGGGGGCTGCGCGAGTGAACCTCGGCACCGCGGCGCTCGAGAACCCAGAATGGACGCGCGCAGTGATCGCCCACTATGGCGAGCAGATCGCCGTCGGATTGGACGTCCGCGGCGAGACCCTCGCAGCGCGCGGCTGGACCGAGGACGGCGGCAACCTCTGGGACGTTTTGGAACGCCTTGAAGACGCAGGCTGCCCCCGCTACGTGGTGACCGACGTCACGAAGGACGGGATGATGGCTGGCCCGAACGTTGAACTGCTGAAGAAGGTGTGCACGCGCACCGAGCGACCCGTAATCGCCTCGGGTGGCATCTCGAGTCTCGATGACATCGCCGCTCTCCGTGAGACGGTGCCGCACGGCGTCGAAGGAGCGATCATCGGGAAGGCGCTTTACGACGGCGCGTTCACCCTGCCAGCAGCGCTCGACGTCGCCGGCAGGTAGCGACAGCGCTCGAGATGGCGATCAAGAAGCTTCCGTCGACGGGGGATACCCCGAGGTCGACAGGCGTCCCGGAGAGTCTGGTCGCGGGTGGTGACGCGGACTCCGCTGGCTTCCCGTGGGCTGGGCGAACGTTTGACCACCACGAGACCGCGTTCGCAGATGACGACGGCGAGACCCCTCCCTCACTGCGCGAAACGATCGCCGCGCTGCGCGCAGCGGGGGAGAGCTATCGCGCGGAGGGGGCTGACCCCGAAACCATTGAGACGCTCTCGTTGCTGCGGCAGGCCGTGCTTCTCGAGCTCTCGCGGTGCCGCGTGCTCGTTCCGCTGCTTGCGGAGGCCGGGGAGCTCGGAGAGACGCCGGACGGCAGGATCGTCGAGAAATCGCAGGAGCTCTCGATCGTCACGGTTGCGAGCCCTGACGGCCGACGCGTGATGCCAGTGTTTTCATCGGTCACGGCAATGCAAGCGTGGAATCCGGGGTCCCGGCCGATCCCTGTACCGGGCCCACAGGCCGCGGTTGCCGCGGCGCAGGAGGGCACGGATCTCATCATCCTGGATCCGGGATCTCCCGAGACCCAATTCGGGGTGCGCCGACCGGAACTGGAGTCGGTTGCGTTGGGTGAGACTCGCCCTCCAGCCTGGGCTGACGCCGATGTGCGCGCAGCGTTCCTCTCGGCTGCCGCTGGTGAAGGACCGCTCCAGGCGCTTGCGCTGCTGCCCGGAGATCCCCTGGGCGACCTCACCGCGCCAGAGACCGAGGTGCACTTGCTCATTGCGGAGGGTCTCGATCGTGAAGAACTCACAGAGATGCTCACACGGCTCCAGGAACGTTGGGCCCGCGACGAGCTCATCGCCGACCGTGTCGACTCGATGCGTTTCGTACCGCGCCTCGCCTAGACGCGATTCGCAGGGACAACAATGGGGCCACGCTCATGCAGATGAGCGTGGCCCCATTGTGTTGTGAGCTAGCCGGCGACGAACAGGGCGATTGTGTCCGCCACAAGTGCCGGGTGCTCGGCGCCCTCGATCTCGATGGTCGTGCGGGTGCCGACGCGCCAGCCCTGGCGACTCTCCTCAGCCGACATGACCTCGATACGTGCGCGCACCTTCGAGCCGACCTTCACGGGCTGCAAGAAGCGGACCCTGTCGAGGCCGTAATTCACGACCATTGCGGCGTTGTCAACGGCAAGCAGTCCACCGGTGAGGAACGGGATGAGTGAGAGCGTCAAGTACCCGTGTGCGATCGTCGCCCCGAAGGGTCCCTCCGCGGCACGCTCGGCGTCGAGGTGGATCCACTGGTGATCGCCCGTCGCGTCTGCGAACGCCTGGATGCGTTCCTGGTCGACCTGCAGCCACTCACCGACGGCCGACTGGCCGATCGCTTCGGGTAGTGCGGTGGGGTTGGCAACTGAGATAGTCATGCGCGCGGCCCTCCTGCAACGTAGAGCACCTGACCGGAGACGAAGCTCGCCTCCTCGGAGCAGAAGAACGCTGCTGAGTTCGCGATGTCATCTGGGGTGCCTGCCCTGCCGACGGGAACCTCAGACGCCATGTGCTGCACGAAGTCCTCGAACGACAGACCCATGCGCTCCGCAGTCGCACGCGTCATGTCAGAGACGATGAAGCCGGGGGCGATCGCGTTCGCCGTAACTCCGTAGCGGCCGAGCTCGATCGCCAGTGTCTTGGTGAGACCCTGCATGCCGGCCTTTGCCGCCGAGTAGTTGGCCTGTCCGCGGTTGCCAAGCGCTGAGGTGCTCGACAGGTTGACGATGCGGCCCCAGTTTGCCTCAACCTGGTGCTTCTGCACCGCGCGGCTCATGAGGAACGCTCCGCGCAGGTGCACACCGAGCACGGAGTCCCAGTCGTCTTCGGTCATCTTGAAGAGCATATTGTCGCGGATGATGCCCGCGTTGTTGACGAGGATGGTCGGAGCGCCGAGCTCATCGACAACGCGTGCTACCGCAGCGTCGACCGCCGCGCTGTCAGCGACGTTTGCCCCGACGGCGATCGCGCGGCCACCTGCCTCGGTGATAGCGCTCACGGTCTCAGCGCAGGCTGCCTCGTCGAGGTCGAGCACCGCTACTGCGTGCCCGTCCTTCGCCAGACGGATGGCGGTGGCGGCACCAATGCCGCGGGCCGCTCCGGTAACAATTGCAATGCGAGTCATATGGTTTGGTCCTCTCAGGGTTGATTGATTTGGAGAATCGTCGGGCTATTACAGCCGCTCGAGCACCATCGCCATGCCTTGGCCGCCGCCAACGCACATCGTCTCGAGACCGTAGCGACCGCCGGTGGTTTGGAGCCCGTTGATGAGCGTTGAGGTGATGCGCGCGCCGGTCATGCCGAACGGGTGGCCCACAGCGATGGCGCCGCCGTGAACGTTGAGGCGCTCTTCGTCGATGCCGAGTTCGCGTGCAGACGGAATAACCTGAGCGGCGAAAGCCTCGTTGATCTCAACAAGGTCGATGTCATCGATCGTGAGACCGGCCTTGGCGAGCGCACGCCGCGAGGACTCAACCGGGCCGAGTCCCATGATCTCGGGGGAGAGCCCGCTGACGCCCGTGGACACGATGCGCGCAAGCGGCTGGAGCCCGAGTTCGTTCACGACCCGCTCGGAGACGACGACGAGCGCCGCGGCTCCATCATTGAGCGGGCAGCAGTTGCCGGCGGTGACAGTGCCGTCGGGGCGGAAGACCGGGTCGAGTCCAGCAAGCGAGTCGACCGTGACGCCAGCGCGCGGGCCATCGTCGGCACTCACGACGGTTCCGTCTGCGAGGGTCACCGGGGTGATGTCACGCTCCCAAAAGCCGGATGCGATTGCCGCTTCGGCACGCTGCTGCGAGCGGGCCGCGAAGGCATCTTGCTCGTCGCGGGTGATGCCGTGGAGCTGCGCGACGTTCTCGGCGGTTTGGCCCATCGCAATGTACGGATCAGGGAACGCTCCGGACTCGCGCGGGTCGGTCCATTTCGGGGCGCCTGCAACCTCGCGTGACAGTGTGTGCGCCATGGCGTCAGCGAACACCGGGTTCTCGATCTCCACGCCGGGAGTCGCGTCTGCCATGCCCTGAGTGAACCGGCTGACCATCTCGACGCCAGCGGAAATGAACACGTCACCCTCGCCTGCCTTGATCGCGTGGAACGCCATTCGGGTGCTCTGCAACGAGGACGAGCAGTAACGGTTGACGGTGGTTCCAGGGAGGCCATCGAGGCCGAGTAGTACCGACACGATGCGGGCGATATTGAAGCCTTGCTCGCCTGCGGGCTGACCGCAGCCCAGAATGAGGTCTTCGACCCGGGCAGGGTCGAGCCCTGGTACCTTGTCGAGCGCCGCCTGCACCATGCGGGCCGCGAGGTCATCGCCACGCAGCGATGCGAGCGAGCCCTTCCTTGCGCGGCCGATCGGTGAGCGTGCGGTTGAAACGATGTATGCCTCTGGCATCGGGTCTCCTCAGTGAGTGTTGGGTGTGGTTAGGCGAAAGCTGCGATGCCGGTGATGGCGCGGCCCACCACAAGCGAGTTCATGTCATACGTGCCGTCGAATGTGTACACCGTCTCTGCGTCGGCGAAGTATCGGGCGACCCCGTAGTCGAGCTGGATCCCGTTGCCGCCGCAGATGTCGCGGCACATTGCGACTGTTTCTCGCATCCGTGCAGTGGTGAACGCCTTCACCATTGCAGCGTGTTCGTCGCTCTGCTTGCCTTCGTCCTGGAGCTGGGAAGCCCGTACGCACAGGGCAAGTGAAGCGGTGATGTTCGAGAGGCACTCCGAGAGTTTCACCTGAACAAGCTGGAACGAAGCGATGGGTTTGCCGAATTGTTCGCGCTGCTTGGCGTATGCGAGTGCCGCATCGTAGGCCGCGATTGACACACCGACTGCCTGCCAGCCCACGCCGGCTCGCGCTTGCCGCAGCACCTCTGCAACCTCGCGGAAGCTCGAGACGTTCTGCAGACGGTCGTGCTCGGGCACGACGACGTTCTCGAGCACAATGTCGGCGTTTTCGACGGCACGCATTGACTGCTTCCGTTCGATCTTGGTTGCGGTAAATCCAGCAGCCGGGGTGCGGACGATGAAGCCCTTGACCTGGTTATCGGCGAGATCTCTCGCCCAGATCACGACGAAGTCTGCGAACACGGCGTTGCCGATCCAGCGCTTTGCGCCGTTGAGTACCCACTCATCGCCCCGTCGTTCGGCGGTTGTCTCGAGGCCCTTGGCGGTGTCAGACCCGTGGTTCGGCTCGGTGAGACCGAAGGCGCCGATCTGCTCGCCGGTGACGAGCCGCGGCATCCACTCGGCGCGCTGTGCATCGGAGCCACCGACCGAGATTGCCCCCATCGCAAGCCCCGAATGCACGCCAATGAGTGTTGCAGTCGAGGGATCTGCGCTCGCGAGTTCCATTGCAACCCAGCCGCGGAATACCGCGCTGTTTTTGAAGGGTGCATAGTCGGGGAATGCGTGGCGGAACATGCCCATGTCTGCCGCGCGGGTGAGGAGATGCTTGGGCGGCTCAGCCCGCTCCCAGTATTCGTCTGCGTATGGGCGTATTTCGGAATCGAAAAACGCGCGCAGCTCGGCGAGGGCTCGCTGTTCTGTGTCGGTGAGTAGCTGCTGGAATGCGAAAAAATCGGCTGGAAGGCTGGCAGCTGGGGCAGTACCGCGTGGCGCGTCATTGGGCGTGGTCATTGTCTCTCCGATCCTCGGCGATCGTGACCAGTATGCATCATATTTTGAAATGTGCACACTATTTCCAAAAATGTTGCATCGACTCGATAGGGGGCCGATAGAGTAATCGGATGAACAGCACAGTTGGCGCGCAAATCGCTCAGGTGGGCCTTGCGGCAGCCCCGTCGCTGCTGTCTGATCGGCTCGACACACGTGACGACGCTATGCGGGCGTTCGAGGGGGCGCGTGAGGCGTTCATCGCAGGCAACCGCATCAGCATGGGCGAGCTGGCGGCCGATCTCGGGGTAGACCGGACGTCGCTGTTTCGTTGGGTGGGGAACCGCGACGCGCTCCTCAGCGAGGTGTTGTGGTCGCTTGCAGTTCCGACATTCGTGCAGGGGGAGCAGGCGACAGCGCACCTCGAGGGGGCTCCTCGGCTCGCAGCGATGCTCACCAACTTTGTTGATGGCCTCATCAACGCAACCTACTTTCGGACGTTCCTGCGGAGGGAGCCCGCACGTGCCCTCCGGCTGCTCACGACAAAGGAAAGCCCTATTCAGCGACGCTTCCTTGCGACTGTCGAATGGCTGGTGCGGCGCGAGCTCGGGGATGCACCCCTCGGTGGCGCGATTGATCCTGCTGGGCTTGCCTATCTGCTTTCGCGTGTTTCGGAGTCGTTCTCGTACGCGGATCTAATCTCAGGTGACGAGCCCAGCGTCGAGCGGGCGAGCGCCGCGTTCCGTCTTCTGCTGCGCGTCGACGGCTAGTTGGGCGTCGCCGCCAGCTGCACGGGCCGGAGTGTAGGGCGGAGGGCTGTGCGCCGCTGACGCGGTTACCCGGTGCGCTGTTTCGCTATGCGGTGTGGGCTGCGCGTTCTCCGGCGTTCTGCCGACGGCCGAGGCGCGGTCGGTCACGATCCAGTACTGCCCTCTCGCGTACATACCGACCATCCGGTATGCTCGGAATTGCGGCACGAAGAGGAGCCGTAGGAAGACAGGTGCATATGCCTGAGACCCCAGGCCTAGACGTCGCCGCACTCACCGCATGGCTGAGCAAGGCACACCCCGAGCTCGCTGCTGGTCCGCTGCGGGCGGAGGTCATCGCAGGCGGCCGTTCAAACCTCACCTATTCGGTCGAGGGGGCTCGAGTCCCGCTGGTTCTGCGCCGACCGCCGCTCGGACACGTGCTGTCGAGCGCGCACGACATGGCACGTGAACACCGTGTGATCTCGGCGCTCGCTGGAAGCGCGATCCCCGTACCGACC
>JAGNOB010000112.1 GCA_017990305.1 Leucobacter sp. | reverse complement strand
CGCCTCGTGGGTGTTTACTGATGGCAGGAACAAGCCACCCAGTTGGGAGACCGCATGAACGCAGCTGAAGACCGCCTGCAGCCGTTGATCGTCTTTCTCCGTTCAACCGGCGACGTCCAATTCTCACGGTTCTTCTCCCGCGTCAGGAGTGACCTATCAACAGCCGGATCCAATCGCGAACGCCGAGCAGCCGCCCAGCGCGGCCTTGCCGCGTTTGCTGGGATGAATAGCTTCAACGACCTGGTGATCATGGGGGGAACCATGCAGCCCCCGAACTGAACAACCAACTTGATCGGCTGCGGGAAGATGCGTACTCGTTCCTGAACCAGATTCGGCTAGACACGTTGTTGCTCAAAGAGCAGCCATGACTCCCTCAACACACCCTGTATGGCCAGGACCACGCAAGCGCCACGGAGAACGACAAGGAGAGCGCAGCATGAGCCAGAACACGAGATTCTTTCTCTCTTCCTTGGAGAGCTCCCGCTTCGCAGGGGTCTATGAGTGCGAGACGCTAGATTTCATCACGTTAGGCCAGGGGCGTCACGCGATACACGCAGCATGTTCCCCGCCAGTTGAGGCAAGTGAATTTGGCTATCCACTCGGGCTTGAGTCCGTCGTCCTCGCCAACCGATTCGCCGGTGACGATCTATGGCGGGAGCTCAGCTTTCCGGTGTTCGTCTATATTTGCGCGCCTGAGTTCGAGGCAGAGCCTCGGGTACTCGCCTGGGGCGAGATCTACGCGTCAGCGGAGGACGCACGCCAACATCGGATGGACCGCCCGTGGGACTCAGGCGGCACGCCCCGCGCGGCCGCTACCGAACCCGCCCGCCGAGGGCGCGCGCATCGCGCTTGCCCGAGGCGTCCTGGCGGAGCTCCTTCGGCAGCGAGAACACGAGATCCTCTTCGGCGGTCACGACCGCATTCACATCTGAGTAGCCGGCCTCACCGAGGTCATCGAGGAGTTCCTGCACGAGCACCTCGGGCACCGAGGCGCCGCTCGAGATGCCGATGGTATTCACCCCATCCAGCCACTCCTGCTTGACCTCTTCGGCAAAGTCCACGAGGTACGCGGCCTTCGCTCCGTACTCGAGCGCAACCTCAACGAGGCGCACCGAGTTCGACGAGTTCGTGGAGCCGACAACGAGCACGAGGTCGGCCTCGGGCGCGATCTTCTTGATCGCGACCTGGCGGTTCTGCGTCGCGTAGCAAATGTCGTCGGAGGGCGGATCCTGCAGGTTTGGGAAGCGCTCGCGGAGGCGGCGCACCGTCTCCATCGTCTCGTCGACCGACAGCGTGGTCTGCGAGAGCCAGACGAGGCGATCCGGATCCTTCACGACGAGATCATCAACATCGTCGGGCGAGTTCACGACGGTGATGAGCTCGGGGGCCTGGCCCGCCGTGCCCTCGACCTCTTCGTGGCCTGTGTGGCCGATGAGCAGGATCTCCATGTCTTGCTTCGCGAAGCGCACGGCCTCGCGGTGCACCTTCGTGACCAGCGGGCAGGTCGCGTCGATCGCGTGGAGGTGGCGATCCGCAGCCTCCTGCACGACCGCGGGCGAGACGCCGTGAGCGGAGAAGACGACGTTGGCGCCCTCGGGTACCTCCTCGACCTCCTCGACAAAGATCGCGCCCATCTTCTCAAGCGTCTGCACGACGTGAACGTTGTGCACGATCTGCTTGCGCACGTACACGGGAGCGCCGTAGCGCTCGAGCGCCTTCTCGACGGCGACGACAGCGCGATCCACCCCGGCGCAGTACCCGCGCGGCGCGGCGAGCAGCACTCGTTTTTCGCCCTCGACGGGCAGGTTTTTCAGCCTGCCGCCCAGGCGACGCATACGCGGCATCGCCAGGCTCACAACCGGAGCACCGATGGTGCGCTGATTTACAACGGAAGCCTGCTGAGTCATGGCCACAAGTCTACGCTGCATCGCTGTGCAATCAGTCTGAGCGCTGTGTGACCAAGAATACCGCGTGTTTCCCGCGTTCTACGCTCGCCCGACTAGGCTCGAACGCATGGCAACAGACGCTCCAGCAACCCGAGATGCCCCGTGGCCGGTCGCCCTCATGAGCGAGAAGGTCGCCGGGTGGATCGACAAGCTCGGACAGGTCTGGGTCGAGGGCGAGGTCACCCAGTGGCAGGTGCGCGGCGGCCACGTCTACGGCAAGCTCCGCGACCTCACGCAGGATGCGACAGTGAGCTTCACCGTCTGGCGCTCGGTCGCGCAGCGCCTCACCGCCGAGTTCAAGCAGGGCGACCGCGTCATCGCGCTCGTCAAGCCGAACTTCTGGGTCAAGGGTGGCTCGCTCACCATGCAGGTCTTCGACCTCTCGCACGTCGGCCTCGGCGAGCTCCTCGAGCGGCTCGAGCGGCTGCGGCGCCAGCTGCAGACTGAAGGGTTGTTCGCCACCGAGCGCAAGCGCCCGCTCCCCTTCCTCCCCGGCAAGATCGGGCTCGTCACGGGCCGCGACTCCGACGCCGAGAAGGATGTCGTGCGCAATGCGACGCTACGCTGGCCGGGCGTGCAGTTCAAGATCCACTACGCAGCAGTGCAGGGCGACCGGGCCGCGAGCGAGGTGACCGCTGGCATTCGCGCGCTCGACGCGGATCCCGAGGTCGACGTCATCATCGTCGCGCGCGGCGGCGGCGACTTCCAGAACCTGCTCCCCTTCTCCGACGAGGCCGTCGTGCGTGCGGCGGCCGAGGCGCAAACTCCGCTCGTGAGCGCGATCGGGCACGAGGCGGATCGCCCGCTGCTCGACGAGGTCGCCGATCTGCGCGCCTCCACCCCGACCGACGCGGCGAAGCGCGTCGTTCCCGACGTCGGCGAAGAGCTCGCGGGCATCGACCAGGCGCGCAGCCGCATGTCGAGCCGAGTGACGCAGCTCTTCGCGTACGAGGCAGACCGTATCTCCCAGCTGCGGCAGCGGCCCGTGCTCGCGAATCCCGACCGCCTGGTCGACGAGCGCGCCGAGGAGCTCGTGCGCTGGGTTGCGCGCGGTGCCGAGCTCGCCGACCGAGCGATTGTGGATCGCGCGAGCGCCCTCGCCGAGACCCGCGCACACCTCCGCGCGCTCTCCCCCAAGGCGACGCTTGAGCGCGGTTACGCGATCGTGCAGCTCCCGACGGGTGAAGTGCTTCGTGACCCGGCCGACGCCCCCTCCGGCACCGAACTACGCGTGAGCGTCGTCGGCGGCCGCATCGGCGCGACCTCGACGGGTTCAGAGGCGTAGCGGCTAGACTGGCAGGCATGACTGCCCCGATCGAAGCAGACGTCGCTGCGCTGAGCTATGAGCAGGCCCGCGATGAGCTTATCCAGGTGGTGAGCCGCCTGGAACAGGGCGGCGCCACGCTCGAGGAATCACTCCAGCTATGGGAGCGCGGCGAAGCCCTCGCAACTCGCTGCGAAGAGTGGCTCATCGGTGCACGGAAACGACTTGAAGACGCGCGCCAGGGCGGCGCCGCCTCCGGAGGCACGGCCTCCGCAACCCAGCCCGAGAATGGCGAAGAGTTCTAACTATGGCGAAGCAGAAACGTCCGAACATCGTTGCCGAGCTCGGCCGCCCCGAGACTGCGGCAGAGACCGCGGCGCGCAAGGCCGAGGGAACGCGGCTGTACAAGTCGCGCAAGACCGTGAACAACCTGGTCTTCTCGCTCCTCGTCACAGTCGGGCTCGTCTTTGTGATCTACCTCATGGTGCCCCGCGGTGTCGGCGACTTCGAAGACCGCTCGGTTGACGTCGCGAAGGCTGCAGAGACTGCCGGCGCTGACTATTCACTCGCGGTGCCCGACGTTCCTGACACCTGGAAGGCCAAGCAAGCGTCGCTTACCGTGGACAGCGGCGTGACGTTCTGGCAGATCCTGTACACAACCGAGAACGAAGCATTCGCCTCAGTGGTGCAGGCGTACACCGCCGACGGTGCGCCGGTCCCTGCGAAGTGGATCGCGGGCAAGCTCGAAGGGCAAGACCCCACCGGCAACGATCAGCTCGGCGGGATCGACTGGACGGTCTACGACCACCAGGACCGCAAGGCAAACGAAGTGAACATGCGCTTCGGGCTCGAGGGAGTCGTCGGAACGAACTCGGTGCTCGTTTACGGCACCGATGACGAAGCAACCATTCGCGTCCTTGCAACCCAGGTGGGTGAGTCGCTCGCCGATTTCCACGCAGTCGGCTCGGCAGACAGTAGCGCGGCAGAGAATGGCGCGGCAGACGAAGGCGAGGGCGCCGCATGAGCGACGATTCGCCCCGTGTCACCCCGCAGCAGGCCTGGGACACCCTCATCGCCGGCAACGAACGCTTTGTGACTGGCGGATCAGCGCACCCGAACCAGAACGTTGAGCGCCGCAGCGAGCTCGTCAACCAACAGACGCCTGACGTCGCCCTGTTTGGCTGCTCAGATTCACGACTTGCAGCCGAAATCATTTTTGACTGCGGTCTCGGCGACCTGTTCATCGCCCGCAACATGGGCCACGTCGTCGCCGAATCGATCACTGCATCGATGGAGTACGCCGTGACCGAGCTTGGGGCGTCCCTTATCGTGGTGCTCGCGCACGACTCCTGCGGCGCGGTTGCCGCGGCAATCGACCAGTCGGGTCGGGAGCCATCGGACACGACGAACTCAGTGAAGAACACGCTGGCCCCGATCCAACCGTCCGTGCAACAGCTGTGGCTGCAGGGCCGCACGGACACCCCCTACGTCGACCCAACAAAGGTGGATGCGAACGCAGTCGGCCGGCTTCACCTCGGCGCGACCGTCAACGAGCTGCTGCGCACCTCGCGTGCGATCAGCGATGCCGTCGATGCCGGTCGGCTCGCGGTCGTCGGATGCCAGTATCGCCTCACCGAGGGCCGCGCCGTTCCGTATACGGTCGTTGGCCCCGTCGAGCTTGAGCTCGCCCCCATGAACTAGCTTTACCCCACTCAAAGATCCACCAAGAGACAAAGGATTATTGTGACTGAAATCGAGTACCGCATCGAGCACGACACGATGGGCGAGGTTCGCGTTCCCAAGAACGCCCTCTACGCAGCGCAGACGCAGCGCGCCGTCGAGAACTTCCCGATCTCCGGAACCGGCCTCGAGGCCACCCAGATCGTCGCGCTCGCTCGCATCAAGCGCGCAGCGGCAATGGCAAACGCTGAGCTCGGCATCCTCGACGCAGACATCGCAGGGGCGATCGTCGCAGCTGCAGACGAGATCATCGGTGGCGCACACCACGACCAGTTCCCCGTCGACACCTACCAGACCGGCTCGGGCACCTCGTCGAACATGAACATGAACGAGGTCCTCTCGGCTCTCGCGACGAAGCACCTGGGTGCTCCCGTGCACCCGAACGACCACGTGAACGCCTCGCAGTCGTCGAACGACGTCTTCCCGACCTCTGTGCACGTTGCTGTCACCGGCGCGCTCATCGAGCAGCTGAAGCCCTCGCTCGCGCACCTCGCTGAGGCGCTCGAGGAGAAGGCAGAGCTGTGGAAGAGCGCAGTGAAGCCGGGCCGCACGCACCTCATGGACGCCACGCCCGTGACCCTCGGCCAGGAGTTCGGCGGCTACGCAGCACAGATCCGCTACGGTATCGAGCGTATCGACGCAGCACTCCCCCGCGTCGCAGAGGTTCCGCAGGGCGGCACCGCAGTCGGCACCGGCATCAACACCCCGCTCGGGTTCCCTGAGAAGGTCATTGCTGAGATCGCTGCATCGAGCGGCCTGCCCATCACCGAGGCACGCAACCACTTTGAGGCACAGGCGAACCGCGACGGGCTCGTCGAGGCTTCGGGCGCGCTGCGCACCATCGCCGTCTCGCTGACGAAGATTGCCGAAGATGTTCGCTGGATGGGTTCAGGCCCGAACACCGGCTTCGGTGAGCTCCACATCCCCGACCTCCAGCCCGGCTCGTCGATCATGCCAGGAAAGGTCAACCCGGTAGTTCCCGAGGCGACGCTCATGGTGTGCGCTCGCGTGATCGGCAACGACGCGACTATCGCCTGGGGCGGCGCACGCGGCAACTTCGAGCTCAACGTAATGATCCCAGTCATGGGCACCGCACTGCTCGAGTCGATCCGCTTGCTCTCGAACGTCTCGCGCGTCTTCGCAGACAAGACGATCGCTGGCCTTGAGGCGAACATTGACCGCATGGCGACGCTCGCGGGTATGAGCCCGTCGACAGTCACCCCGCTCAACCGCCTCATCGGCTACGAAGCGGCGGCGAAGATCGCCAAGCACTCGGTCGCAGAGGGCATCACCGTGCGCGAGGCCGTCATCGACCTCGGCTACGTGGAGCGTGGCGAGGTCACCGAGGCCGACCTCGACAAGTCCCTCGACCTGCTCTCGATGACCCACCCGGGCGTCGCGAAGTAGTTTCGTCTCTCGCAGAGGGGGTGGTGGGGCTTCGGCCCCACCACCCCCTCTCTTTCCC
>JAGNOB010000111.1 GCA_017990305.1 Leucobacter sp. | reverse complement strand
GCGCGTTCACCGGTGCACTCCGGCGCTGCGGTTCCGTCAGGTACTCGCTGATCTCCCACTCCGCTTCCAGTGCGGCCGCTGGATGCCTCCGTGTCTCGAAGCTCGCGTGTATCGTGAGCGGCTCCCCGACCGTCGCCGTCGTGGACTCTGCGCGGAGGATCCGATTGCCCTGCACCGGAGGCGCAACCCGCGGGCCCGCCACGACGGTGAGCACCGCGAGCAGCAGACAGGCAGCGAGGAAGAACGAGAAGATACTCAACCCGTGCAACCCGAGCAGGCGCCAGCATGCACCGAGCAGTACCGCGGAAGCCAGCACGAACACGCCCCGCCCGGTGAGCGTGAGCGGTATCCTCCGTGGCTGCTTCCGCGGCGACGTCACGGCGATGTCACTCAGCTCGGGTGTTCGCGACAATCTCAGTGACGATGCCCGCCACCGCGAGAGTCGCGTCGAGTTCGCTGTCGAAGTATCCGCGTGGCAGCAACCGGTGTGTGAGCACCGCTGGGGCAAGCCTTGCGATGTCATCCGCCGTGACGAAGTTTCTGCCCTGGAGGAGGGCGCGGGCTCGCGACATCTGGGCAAGGTGCAGGGTTGCCCGCGGGCTGGCCCCCAAGGAGAGCGCCGAATGCGTGCGGCTCGCTGTGATGAGTGCAACCAGGTAGCGGGCCGCCGCCTCCGAGATGTACACGTCACTGACCGCGCGCTGCGCTCGCATGACCTCTGCGACATTGGTGACTGGGGTGATCGACGTGACGGGCTCGCGGCCCGTCCGTGCACGGAGCATCGCTGTCTCGGCATCTTCGCTCGGGTAGCCCAGCGAGATCTGCGTCATAAAGCGGTCGCGCTGCGCCTCGGGCAGTGGGAAAGTGCCTTCCATGTCGCCCGGGTTCTGCGTCGCGACCACAAGGAAGAGCTCGGGAAGCTCCCGCGTCTCGCCGTCGATGGTCACCGTGCGCTCCGCCATTGCTTCGAGTAGCGCCGACTGTGTTTTCGCGGTGCCGCGATTGATCTCGTCGGCGATCACGATATTGCTGAAGATTGGCCCGGGATGAAACGTGAACTCGTGCGCGTCCTGATGGTAGACCGACAATCCGGTGACGTCCGAGGGCAGCATGTCGGAAGTGAACTGCAGCCTGCGCACGCTCGCGTCGATGGAACGACCGAGCGCCGTTGCGAGTGTCGTCTTCCCCACTCCCGGTACATCCTCGATGAGCAGATGGCCGCCAGCAAACAGCGTGGCGATCGCAGCGTCGACCGCCTCGCGAGAGTCACTCATGGCGAGGCTGACAGACTGCGTGATGCGCTCAGCAAGCTCAGCAACGAAGCCCACAGTCGTCTGATCGATCATCGTTGATTCCATGCGTTCAACCCTAACCCCAGGAGACTGCGAAGCGCCGCGGAAAGCGCGGCACCCGTGACAGGCGCCCGGTGGAGACCCCATTCCCCACGCGCAAAAACCATCCGTCGCGAGCACGGCCCACCCGCGCCACTCTGACCGCTTCAGAGACCCCGGTGTGGCGCTCCGCCACACATTCGCGATACTCTCATAGCGTGTACCGCCTGTCATTTGGTTAACGGGCCTGCGTCTCATCCGCGCAGGGTTCCCCACGGAGGGTGTCGTCGCTGACCCCTCCTGACCCCCGTCAGACCATCGCGAGCACTCTCTTCGCTCGCGGCACGCCGTACAGGAGGCCACGTGGCCACCGCTTTCTCGCCGCATACTTTGCGCGTCCAGTCGATGCCGGATCGATCCGCTGCGCCTGCCCGCGACCCCACCGCTCGGGGCCCAGCCGCGCGCACTTACAGCAGCGCAGCCCGCGCTCACAGATCCGCTTCCACACGCGTTCCCCACCATGTTTGGGGAAGAAAGCAGCACCCGAATGTCTCATCTTGAACTCACCGGCATCAGTTACACATTGCCCGACGGCAGGCCCCTGCTGAACGACGTCAGCTTCCGCGTCGGCAACAGCGCGAAAGTTGGCCTGATTGGCGCGAACGGCGCCGGCAAAACGACTCTCCTGCGCATCATTACGGGCGATCTCGCCCCAGACGACGGCGTCGTCTCACGCAGCGGCACCGTGGGCGTCATGCGCCAGTTCTTCGCCTCGGGCACCGTACACGAACTGCTCCTCTCGTTCTCACCGGAAGCCGTGCGGACAGCAGCGGAGCGGGTGCAGCACGCAGAAATCGCTCTCCTCGAGAACACAGACCCGCAGCGCGAGGAGGCGATTCAGATGCGATACGCCCGGGTGCTCTCCGAGTGGGGCGACGCGGGGGGCTATGACGCCGAGGTGCTGTGGGACGTGTGCACGATCGCGGCCCTCGGCATTCCCTACGACCGGTGCAGAGACCGTGAGCTGACCTCGCTGTCAGGCGGCGAGCAGAAACGGCTCGCCCTCGAAGCACTCCTGCGAGGCAGCGACGACGTGCTCATCCTTGACGAGCCAGACAACTACCTCGATGTGCCGGCGAAGCGCTGGCTTGAGGACCGGCTGCGGGCGTCTGAGAAGAGCGTGCTGTTCATCAGTCACGACCGCGAGCTGCTCGCCCGCAGCGCCACCGCACTCGTCACTCTCGAGCTCGGTGCGGCAGGCAATACGGCGTGGACGCACCCCGGATCCTTCGCAAGCTACCATGCAGCACGCGAGGCCCGATTCGCGCGCCTCGAGGAGCTGCGGAAGCGTTGGGACGAGGACAGGCAGAAGCTCAAGAACCTCGTGCAGATGTACAAGGACAAGGCCGCCTACAACGCCGATATGGCGAGCCGGTACCGCGCCGCCCAAACACGTCTCGAGCGTTTCGAGGCTGCCGGGCCTCCGGAGGAGCAGCCGCACACCCAGGATCTCGCAATGCGACTTACTGGTGGGCGTACCGGTAAAAAGGCAATCGTCTGCCGCGAGCTCGAACTCACCGGGCTCATGTTCCCCTTCGATCTCGACGTTTGGTACGGCGACCGCATCGCAGTCCTCGGATCGAACGGTTCGGGAAAATCCCACCTGCTGCGACTGCTCGCCGCGGGCGGAACCGACCCCGAGCCAGAGAATCGGCCAGGCACCGACGTCGTGATCGAGCCTGTGCTCCACGAGGGAACCGCAAAGCTCGGGGCGCGCGTTCGCCCCGGCTGGTTCGCGCAGACGCAGGGCCGACCCGACCTGGCCGGCCGCACACTGCTCGACATTTTGCACCGAGGCGATGATCACAGGCAGGGGCTTCCCCGGGAGCAGGCCGCGCGCGCGTTGGCTCGCTACGAGCTCGCGGGCGCTTCCGAGCAGGTCTTCGAGGCGCTCTCTGGCGGACAGCAGGCGCGGCTGCAGATCCTGCTGCTTGAACTCGGCGGTGCCACGCTGCTCTTGCTCGACGAGCCAACCGATAACCTCGACCTCGTCTCAGCGGAGTCACTGCAGCAAGCACTGCGCGCCTTCGAGGGCACCGTGCTCGCTGTCACGCACGATCGCTGGTTCGCGCGTGACTTCGAGCGGTTCCTCGTGTTCGGCGAAGACGGTGAGGTGACCGAATCCGATGCGCCCGTTTGGGGAGAGGGGCGCGTGAAGCGCAAGCGGTAGGGCCGCACTGGGCAGGGTCGCGTCGGCGCTCGTCGGCGCGACCCTCCTGGTGGTCTAGGAGGAGAGCGGCCCTGTCCCCGCGTCGCTTTCCGGGCCGCTTCGTCGCTCGTTCGCCCCTCGGCGAAGCGCGATCCACAGCAGTGTGAAGTACACGGCAATGGCCAGCGCAGCCGCGGCGACAACCGATGTCACCCCCGGGGCGAGCCGTACCGCAGCGGGATACCCGGACATCAGAACCCCAGCGGCGACCGGGGCAATCCACCAGTAACTGAACCCTGACTTTGCGGTGACAAGCTGCGTGACAAATCGGCCAAGCAGGAATGTCGCGACAGCTGCGACTGCGGCGTAGATGTCGGCGCTCATGGACCAGCCGGCCACGTCGTCAGCATCCCAGTGCATCACGATGCCCGAGGCCGGAACGGCGAGCCAGCTCAGGCCCGCGGCGACAAGCGCGATTGCGATCTCAAGCGGAAACGTGCTCGACGCCTCCTGCGGGTGTGTGTCCTCACTCATCGGTCCAAGACTAGCGCCGTTCCTGGCCTGCGCCAGCCCAGGGGTCTGGCATAGACTGCAGCACGTGAGATCCCGAGGCCCCGCGCTCCTGTTCGCCGCATGGGCGGCGCACGACGTGGAGGAGGCCCTCGCGTTTCCCGATACCTGTGACGGCTTGGCCGATCGCACCGGTGTTGAGGGGCTGCGCATCACACCGGCACAGTCGTGGGCTGCCGTCGGAATGATGGGGCTTTTCGTCGCCGCATCCTGTTGGCGCGGTGCAAGAAGTCGCGGCCAGTCAAGGGTCTACAGGGCAACCGTTGCCGGGCTCGAAGCGCACGTATACACGCACCTCGCGGCTTCGGTGATGCAGCGGCGGTACACCGCCGGCGCAGCAACAGCGCTGCCGATCATGCTGCCGGGAGCGGTCACCGCGCGGCACGAGCTCCGGCGCAGTGGTTCGCCGCTACGCCCGCGGGACTACGCGATGGGCGCTGGCATGCTGCTGCCGCTTGCCCTCCTCAGCCAGGCGGCGGCACGGTTACTCCCGACGCGAAAGCGCGCATCCCGCCCGCGACGGCCCTCGCTTCGGCACAGTTCACCGCGGCGCTCTCCCGACGAACGCTAATCCCCCGCAAGGCCAAGCTGTGCGACGTGGATCCGCAATGCTTCGGCAGCGAAGCGCGCTGCGCGCGGCGTGCCGAAGGCGACATGAAACTCCGGATTTGATTCGTACTGTTCTGCCAGCCCGAGCACCATCCCGACCGACTTCGATGGGTCGCCCGCATGAGTTGGGGTGCCAGGGATCTCCGCAAACCATTGCATGTGGGCGGCCGCGTGATCCTGCGCCGCAGGCGAGCCCGGCTCGTGCCCGTGTTCCTCGACCTCGCGCCACCCGCGAAGCAGCGCATCTGCATTGGCTTTCCATTGCCTCTGCTGCTGCACGGTTTTGCCGTGCCACCAGTCATTCGAATCGTCGAACGCTTCCCGGCCCCACCGCTCGACAACCTCGGCCTCGTATCGATCGTTGAAGCCCTCGAGCATGACGTCCATGCGGGGTTCAAGACCATCGCGGCGCATCGACAGGGTGTGCTCTACCGCGCGCAGCCGCCGATCCAGCGCCTCTCGCTCGTCGGCAAGGAGGGCCAGGTGCGCGGTGAGCGCCTGTTCTTCCGCCTCCCCCGTCGCCGATGCATCGAGCACTCCGGCGATGTCTGCCAGGGCCATGCCCGTATCACGCAACAGCAAGATCCGTTGCAGGCGGGCGACCGCAGTCGGGCCGTAGTAGCGGTAGCCGTTGGCGCCGATACGATCCGGTTCGAGGAGCCCAATCTGGTGGTAATGGCGCAGTGCCCTGCCGCTCATGCCGGCCCGCTCTGCGAGCTCCTGCACCGTCCACTCCATGACGCACCTCCCGCGCGTGAATTCAACTCCGGTCTTGCGAGTTCAGTCTTGCAGGTTCAGTCTTGCAGGTTCAGTCTTGCAGGTTCGTGGCCAGACCGAGTCGTCGCGTCGCGACGCGCGCGATGTCGTCGCTTGGGGCCGCGACGGCCTGAGCCGCGGAGACGCCACGCTCCGAGAGATACGCTGCCACAAGCCGGGCCCCTGCTGCGTAGCCAGCGCCGGTTGGCAGGCCGACCGGCTCGGCGCCGAACAGCCTGGCGCTCGCGTCACCGTGCACCCAGGCGGTGAAGTGCTGCATACCCGCAATGCCCAGTCCGTCCGTGACCTTCGCGAGCACCTCGTCACTGCCGCGGGTCGCCTCGCTGACGAAGTGCGTGTGGCCGCGTTCGCCATACATCTCGACCGCGAACAGGTCTGCGAGCCCCTCGGCGATGACCTGCTCCCCGACAGTGACCGTCGTCGGGTCCCACACAACCCCGCCGGGCGAGTACCGCACGTTGTGGTGCAGTTCGTGCACAACAATCGCTTCAAGCCGCTCCAGTACCTGCGGGGTCGGCCACACAGTGACGGTGATGTATCCGCTGATCCCGCCAAACGCGGACAGGCCCTGTACCTCGTCCAAGAAGTGCGAGTTACTTGGGTCACCAAGCAAGAGGAGCACCGTGAGGTCGGGGATACATGGGGCGTCGGGCAGATTCGGGGCGTCGGGCAGACCGCTTGCCCCGCCCCCGCGCAGCAGCGCGCTGATACCTGCCTCGAGGGCTACGGTCACCCGGTTCCACGCATCGGCCTCGACGAGACGGTCTACCCCCTCTTGCAGTTGATCCGTCGGTCCTTCCCAGTCGAAGCCGAAGTTCTGTCGGTGAATGTCAGCCATATCCACTCCGCCCGGAACGAAGTCGTACATGCCGGCGAGCGGGGCCCACATCTCTCTGACGAGCGAAGCGCGCTCACCTACCGGTGCTGTGAG
>JAGNOB010000110.1 GCA_017990305.1 Leucobacter sp. | reverse complement strand
GAACAGGCCCCACTGCACGCCGCCCTTGATCTGCATCGACGGATCAGCGAGCACAAGCTCCTGGAACGCGGCGACGTTGCCACCGTGGTTGTCTTGACCGCCGAGCGAGGCGGGGAACGCGCGCTGGATCGCGCCGGCGTCGACGAGCTCGTGCAGCTGGTTGAGCACACGGATGCGGTGTTCGTCCATTGGCTGGCCTGGGATGGTGTGCAGGCTCGGGTTGTTTCGCACAAGCTCGCGTGACTCGAGGCGCTCGGCCTTCCACTTGCCGAGGAGCGCGTCGCTCACCTGCTGGACGTTGATACGGGGGGCGGTGTTGGCCATCGATATCTCCAATTCGATCCTGACGGCAGAGGCAGGGGGGAACGTCGACCGCGCAGATCACCCGCTCATACCCGTGCCCTGGTAGTGGTGCCAGCGTATGTCGGGCGTGAAGATCACTCAACCGAGCGCGGGGCAGTCGACAACCTGCCCCGAGCCCACACACCGAGAACTTGTAAGAACCTTACAAATTAGCCATGAGTTCTCTGGTGCTTATCTCTACTTCTTGTGCGCGCCTCGCCCGCGGTGTTTCGGCTCGAACGCCTCAAACACGAGCGGCTCGATGCCCGCCTCGTCGAGCATCTCGCGCGTGCGCTGCTGCCACGTGCGAGGGATCAATGTGACGACCTGCCCGCCGCGGCCTGCGCGCCCGGTGCGGCCAGAGCGGTGCACAAAGGTCTTCGCTTCCTGGGGCGGATCGAGCTGCACAACTGCGTCGACATCGTCGATGTGGATCCCGCGCGCCGCGACATCCGTGGCGACGAGCACTCGCGCCTTGCCCGAGGAAAACTGCTTGAGGTTGATCTCGCGCCGCGCCTGGCTCAAGTTCCCATGCAGCGAAGTCGCTGAGATCCCAGCGGCCTCAAGCATCTCGGTGATGCTCTCGGCGGCCGCGCGAGTACGGCTGAACAGCATCACCCGGCCAGGGATCTTCGCAAACTCGAGGATCGCCTGATCGCGGTCCTCGCGCATGACCATGTAGACCCGGTGCGGCACCGTAGATTTGGCGTGTTCGATCTCGTGCGCTGCGGGGTCTACGAGGAACTCGGCAACAAGCTCCTCAACGTCGCGATCGAGGGTCGCCGAGAACAGCATCCGTTGCCCGCCACGCTCGGTCTGCCTGAGCGTCCACTGTGTCTCTTCGAGGAAGCCGAGCTCGCACAGGTGGTCTGCCTCGTCAATGATCGAGATCTGCACCTCGCGGAGGTCGAGTTTGCGCCGCTCGACGAGGTCACGGATTCGGCCGGGCGTACCGATGACGATGTCGACGCCGCGTTCGAGGGCGTGCACCTGCGGTTCGCTCGGAACGCCGCCAACGATCTGTGCCGTGTAGAAGCCGACCGAGCGCGCGAGTGGCTGGACCGTGCGGTCGAGTTGCAGCGCGAGCTCGCGGGTCGGCGCAAGGATGAGCGCCTTTGGGTTGCGCGTCGGGGTGCGTTCACCCCGCGCTGATCGCTCACCGCGCTTGGGCTGTGTGAACTTCTTCGAGGTACTCTCGCCAAGCTTGCCCGCTGCCTTGAGCACGAGCAGTCGTTCGACGAGTGCCGCGCCGAACGCGATGGTCTTGCCCGATCCGGTCTCCGCGCGGCCGAGCACGTCGCGGCCGGCGATCGCGTCAGGGATCGTCGCAACCTGGATCGGGAACGGCGCCTCCGCTCCGAGTTCTCCGAGCGTGCGCACGATGTTGCCGCCGAGACCGAGCTCTTTAAAGCTCTTTCCGGCAGCGTCATCCGCGGTCCACAGCTTTGCCGTGTACTTCTGCGGTTTCTCACCGTCCACAGGCCTGATTCGAGTCGCGCCGCGCTCGGCGCCTGCTGGCCGCTCGTGCTGCAGATCTCTACCCTGCTGGGTGTCGCGCCCGCGACCGCTCCCGCCCGAAGCTCTGCGATCTCCAGCGTTTCTGCCCGGAGCGCGCGACTCCGGCATATCTGCCGAGGGTCGCCTATCGTGCGTCGCCTCTCGCTCGTCGCGGCCCGCGCCCTGCGCGCCGCCAGCAGCCCTCGCGCCCCCAAACTTCCGCTTGGGCGCGCGGTTGCGGTTCGGGTCGTAGTTTGCGGGAGCTTTAAAGCCCCGCCGCTTCTTCTGGGCCATGAATTACAGTCCTCGGGGCGTCGGCCCCGCGTCACCTTCGGTGTCGTTCTCGCGTGAATCGATGTGAGGATCCGCGGGCGTCTCCCCCGGCCACATCTCGGGCGCCTCCGCGTGCAGTGCACCGGATTCACCGGCGGCAGCACTCGCGCCCACAGGTGCAAGCGTATCGGCTCGCTTGGCGGCCGCGCGTTCGCGTCGGCGATCGCGCCGCTGCTCACGTTTGCGCTCGACCAGGTAGTACAGCGTCGGCAGCACAACGAGAGTGAGCACTGTCGACGACAGTAGACCGCCGATGACGACGACCGCGAGCGGCTGCGAAATGAACCCGCCCTTGCCCGTGACGCCGAGCGCCATCGGGGCGAGCGCGAGGATCGTCGCGAGCGCGGTCATCACGATCGGCCTGAGACGTTGCAGGGAGCCGTGCAGCACGGCATCGCGGAGCGCATCCCCCCGCTCTCGATACTGATTCACGAGGTCGATGAGCACGATGGCGTTCGTCACAACAATGCCGACGAGCATCAGCACACCGATGAGTGAGGCCACGCCGAGCGGGATTCCAGTCGCAATCAGCAACAGGATCGCGCCGGTCGCAGCGAATGGCACCGATACGAGCAGCAGCAGCGGCTGCAGCAGGCTGCGGAACGTCGCCACCATCACCACATACACAATGAGAATGGCCGCGAGCAATGCCATGCCGAGTTGCTCGAACGCTTCCTCCTGCTGCGCCATCACACCGCCGATGCTCGCGGTGGCACCGGCCGGAAGATCTGCTGAGTCGAGCGCGGCGGAAACCTCTGCTCC
Source organism: Leucobacter sp. (assembly GCA_017990305.1). GTDB lineage: Bacteria > Actinomycetota > Actinomycetes > Actinomycetales > Microbacteriaceae > Leucobacter. The sequence continues at coordinate 3,498 of JAGNOB010000110.1, read as the reverse complement.
CGCTGACGTGAGGTCGTCACCCTTCGGGAGCGCGGAGACAGTCACCATGCGCACATTGTTCTCGGTGCGGATCGTCACCGGACCATCTGCGACCTCGACAGTGGCGAGCTCATCAAGCCGCTGCTCCCCTGTCGCGGTCTGAAGCTTGAGGGCTTTAACGCCCTCGATGTCTTCCGGTGCGGTGCCGAGGTCCATGTAAACGTTGACCGTCGAATCCTCGATCGTGATCCGCCCAACCTGGCTTGGCTGCATACTCTTCGCTGCCATGCCCCCTACTGCCGATTCGCTCAGGCCGGCTTCGGCAGCCTTCGCACGATCGACGGTGACTCGGAGGTACGGTCGCGACATCGCGAGATCGCTCTCGATCTGCTCGAGCCCCGGCTGCTTTTTCAAAGCGGCAACGATGCTGTCGCTCGACGCAGCGAGGGTCTCCTGGTCTGGGGCGGTCACGTTGACCTGGATCGCGCTCGACATCGACATGCCGCCGCCAGCCTGTCCGATGGAGAACTCGCCGCCGTCGGTGATCTCCGCAACCTTCGCGCGGATTTCGTCCTTCGCCTTCGCCTGATCGGCGTCGGGGTCGAGCGTCAACGAGTAGCTAATCGCGCCGTCGCTGCCCCCGCCAAACATGGCTGCCATGCCGTCACCGCCGGATCCGATGGTTACCTGGACGGTTTCGACTACCTTAAGCCCGGAGAGCGCGGCCTCAACCTGCTCGGCGTGGGTGAGTTGCGCGTCGAGGCTGATGCCAGGCTGCAGCGTCTGCGTGAGGCCAACGGAGTTCTGTTCGTCTTCGCTCATGAAGGTTGTCTTCATCAGCGGGGAGGCGAGCACGGTGCCGCCGAGCACCAGCACAGACAGCAGCAGGGTGATGCCAGGCTTGCCGAGCGTCCACTCAATGATCGGGCGGTAGCCGCGCGCCAACCAGTTTGTACGCTGCGCGGCGTCAGCGACGGCGCCGTCGACAGTCTGCGGCTTGGCGTCAGGCTTCAGGAACCAGTACGCGAGCACCGGAACGATCGTCAGCGAGACAAGGAGCGATGCGGCGAGCGCGATGGTAACCGTGAACGCAAATGGTCGGAAGAGTTCGCCCACCATGCCGCTCACGAATGCCATGGGGAGGAACACCGCGACAGTGGTGATTGTCGCCGCCGTGATCGCACCTGCAACCTCGCGCACCGCCCGGAGAATTGCCGTCGCGCGGTCCTCGCCTTCGACAAGGTGTCGCTTGATGTTCTCGATCACCACGATCGAATCGTCGACGACGCGGCCGATCGAGATGGTGAGCGCGCCAAGGGTGAGCATGTTCAGCGTGTAGTCGGCGAAGTTCAGGCCAACGAACGCGAGCAGGATCGATGTGGGAATCGAGATCGCCGTGACGAGCGTCGCCCGAACGGACATGAGGAACACGAGGATCACGAGCACAGCAAAGAGCAGCCCGAGCAGCCCCTCCGTGGTGAGTGACTCGATTGACTGTTCGACGTATGGAGCCTGGTCAAAGATGACTGTCAGGCTAACGCCGCCGAGCTGCTTGGAGAGCTCGTCGATCTTCTCTTGGACGAGGTGCGACACCTCGACGGTGTTCGCCTGCGACATCTTGGTTACGGCGATGGTGAGCGCCGGCTCGCCGTTGATCCGCGAGATGCTGGTGACCGGGTTAGCTTCGAGAGAGACGTCTGCGACGTCCCCGATAGTGACAACCGCAGGGAGCTTCGGTGCTTCGGTCGGCTGCGTCTCTGGTGAGCCGGGAGGCAGCTGCGCACCACCCGGGAGGTCTGGCAGTTGTTCAGCCGCCTGCTGTTGGGCCTGCAGCGCCTGCTGGTACGCCATGAACTCGTCGGCGCTCAACGGGATGGGCAGCGCAGCGATGTCCTCGGCTGAGTGCATCTCTGAGCCGAGCTGCACGGCGAGCGTGTTCTCTGCGTCGTCGACGGTGCCGCCCGCGATGAGCACACCGCTCTGCTGCAACGCGTCGGTGATCCGCTGCTGGCTCACTCCGGCAGAGCTGATCTTGGAGTCGTCGGGGACGATGGTGACGCGATCGCCCCTCGCACCGGTGAGCTGCGCCTCGCGGACACCGTCGAGGTCACCGATCTCAGGGACGGCGACGCGTTCGATGAGCCGGGCGGTTTCCTCGGGGTCGTCGCCGCTGGGCGGGGTCACCGCGATCTGAATGACCGGTAGGTCGTCGACGCTGCCTGCGACAACCTGACTGTCGACGCTCTCGGGCAGCATCTTTGAGATGCGGCTCACCGCGCGCTCGACCTTTTGCTCGGTTGCCGCGACGTCAACGCCGTAGGTGAACTGCGCAAGCACGACTGACATGCCTGTGCTCGAGGTAGCGGTGGTGCTCTCGAGACTCGGCACTCCGCGAAGCGCTGTCTCGATCGGGTCTGAGACGTCATTGTTGACGACGTCGGGCGATGCGCCAGGGTAGCTCGTGATGACCGCGATCGCCGGGAACTCGACCGACGGCATGAGTTCCTGCTTCAAGGAGGACATCCCGAGGAACCCGAATACGGCGGCCACAATCGTCACGAGCGCAATGAGTGCGCGGTTTTTCAGGCTCAGCACCGTAAGAAACTGCATGAGGTGAAGTATCCCATGGCTCACTGATAGCGACTCCCGGTCCGCGAGGTCGCATAATGGTGGTGTGCCCATGTTTACCCGACGTACGCTCGGAGCCGTAACCCCCGCCGATTTCGACCGCCTGCGTGCGCTTCGCCGCATGCAGGGCATCGCAGTCGGGCTCCTCATCTTCATGGCGGTGCTGTTCGTCGTCGCGTTCATTCTGCAGGAACGCATTCCGTGGTTCGGTTACATTCGCGCGGCGGCTGAGGGCGGCATGGTTGGCGCGCTGGCTGACTGGTTCGCCGTCACCGCTCTGTTCCGCCACCCGCTCGGTATCCCCATCCCGCACACGAACCTCATCGCGAACAAAAAAGACGAAATCGGTGAGGGCCTTGGCTCGTTCATCGAAGAGAACTTTCTGTCAGACGAGGTCGTCCACGACAAGCTCTCCCAGATCAGCGGTGCACGCATGGCGGGCTCGTGGCTGCGTGAACCCGGCAACGCGCAGCGGGTGAGCGACATGGCCGCGGGCATCGGTCTCGGCGCACTCACTGTGCTCGACGATCGCGATGTGCAGGATCTCATCGAGTCGCTGGTGCGCCGGCACGTCGTCGACCCGGAGTGGGGGCCACTGCTCGGCCGAGCAACCGAGTCGTTTATCAGCGGCGGACACCATGAGTCGCTCGTCGACCTCGCGGCAGACCGGCTCGAGCTCTGGCTCGTGCAGCACCCGCAGGCGTTCGACAAGGTCATCTCGTCACGGCTGCCGCAGTGGATGCCGAGCATTGTCGAGAAGTTTGTCGACCAGCGGCTGCACACGGAGGCAGTCAAGTTTCTGCAGAACGTCTCAGCCGACCAAGATCACCCCGCTCGCATCGCGATCACGAAGTTTCTCCACGACCTGTCGCAGGACCTCCAGGAGCAGGA